>JAEWWO010000321.1 GCA_023396345.1 Bacteroidota bacterium | reverse complement strand
ATCCATGTACGTATTAAAAAATTACAGGAATTTGGTGTGGTAAAAGGTACACGCCTTGCTGTGGATATGCGCACTTTGGGGTACGATGTAATTGCCTTTGTAGGTATTTATCTTGAAAAAAGCTCTTTGTATGAATCTGTAGCTAGTGACATTAAAAAAATTCCTGAAGTAATCCGCCTGAATTATACAACGGGAAATTACAGTATGTTTTTAGAGCTTTTGTGTAAAGATATTATTCAGTTAAAAAATATTTTGCATGAACAATTGCAGAATATTAAAGGTATTGACAGAACTGAAACGCTGATTTCTTTAGAAGAAAGTTTCCGCAGAAATCCTATCGTGTACAGAGAAGGCGAGAAAAAGTAATTTTTACATTTTATTGCAACGGCAGTCAAACCATTTGACTGCCGTTTTTTATATCTTTAAGCCATAAATAATAGCGTATGAGGAAGTTGATTTTTTTTAAAAGGTTTCAAATATTCTTTTTGGGTTTATTTGCATCGGTAATCCTTGTATCCTGCGGAGCAGGTAGAAAAGCAGCTACCAAAACTGCGCCGGCACCTGTTCATAAAAATTACTCTACAGCCAAAACTTTGGCTCAGCCTTTAGATATCGACAGAGAAGAATTAATAGATTATGCAAGACAGTTTATAGGAACTCCTTATAAATACGGCTCAATCAATCCTGCAAATGGATTTGATTGTTCAGGTTTTGTATATCATGTGCTGGTAAATTTTAATGTAAATCCTCCACGGTCCACTTACGAATATGAAAATGTAGGAAAAGATATTACAGAAAGACAAGCCCGTCCGGGAGATATTATTTTATTTACAGGTTCTGACAATAAAAAAATAGGTCACATGGGCATTATCACAGAAAATAAAAATGATACCATTAAATTTTTACATTCAGCTACGTCCCGCAATATTGGTGTGATTGAAAGTTCACTTGCTGGTTATTATCGCAAGCATTTTGTAAAAGTTATTCGTATTCTTAAATAATCTACACAGAAATCATTGTTTGTTTCTTATAAATTGTTCTGCATCTTTTAAGTCCTGAGGCGTATCTATTTCAATGGTTACATTGTTTGTGAGTACCATTTTCAGCGGAATACCGTGTTCAAGATAGCGAATGCATTCAATCTTTTCAGCTATTTCCAATGGCGTTTGTTGCCAGCCGGTAAATTGTAGTAAGGTCTCTTTCCTGAAAGCATATACACCAATATGTTTGTAATAAGTAATCTTATCTTCGCTGCGCGGATAAGGTATCACCGAGCGTGAAAAATAGAGGGAGTTATTATTTTTGTCTACAATTACTTTTACATAACTGGGATTTGCAACATGAGCAGTATCTAATACATGCATCAGACTGGCTACCTGCACTTGTTTGCCTGCTTCACCTTCAAACACATCAAGCAGATTTTTTAAATCTTCTTTCTGCACAAAAGGCGAATCACCCTGTACATTCAGAACAATATTCGCGTCTATATTTTCCACAGCCTCTGCAATCCGATCACTGCCACATTCATGCTCTCTTTGAGAATATAGAGCCTTTCCGCCGAAGGCTGTAATTTCATTATAAATAATTTCGCTGTCTGTAACCACGAATACATCATCAAAAAGTTCTGTAGCAACAGTATTCTCATAAACAGTTCTGATGACTGTTTTTTCCCCGAGCATTTGCATTAGCTTACCGGGAAATCTTGAAGCAGCGTATCTTGCAGGAATTACAGCTATTTTATTCATGTGTATTTGTCTCTCTTATTTTTTATCAGAATTTAATAAAAGTTTTATATCTCTGTCGCTTTGAATATTGTTCATTTGTTTCAGAATCCATGGTGTTTTTCTTTGTACGTGTTTACTCATAGGAACAACGGTAAATACTTTTGGATTCTGTAGCGATGCAGCTATCATAGCAGCTTCTCGTTTAGTAAGTGCTTGAGCAGATTTATTAAAATATTTTTGAGCAGCCGCTTCCACTCCAAACGTTCCTTTTCCCGTTTCTATTACATTCAGATATACTTCCAGTATTCTTTCTTTGCCCCAAGCAGTCTCAATAAACCAGGTGTAAAAAAACTCAAGCGGCTTACGCAGAAATTTCCAGAAACCGGAACCCTGCCACAGAAATACATTTTTTGCTGTCTGTTGCGAAATAGTGCTGGCTGCAGATCCGCGGATTCTTCCCGCTTTTAAATCTTCTCCTTTCAGACTTTTGCTCAACGATGCCCAGTCAAAACCTTTGTGCAATGCAAATAACTGATCTTCGCTGGCAATGACTGCGAGCTTTGCATGGTCTGATATTTTTTGCGCCGGTATATAATCTCTGTTTAAACCATATCCCGCTGTCATGTGTGAAATTTGTGTAATCGTTATCGGAGGCATTATCCATATACAGGCAAGTCCGTATAATACAGAAACCAGCAGAAGTACAAAAATCAGTTTAAATAATTTTTTGAATAGTCTAATCACGCATCAAAGATAAATGAATTTATTAATGCTGATGCGTACAGCCTGTGTCGGTGCATGTGCCTGCTTTTTTGCACAGTCTGAAGTTTAAATAATGCGCATAGACAATTAATGCAACGGCAGGGATGAGAAAATAAGTAGCATGATCGTGCCACACTTCCTTAAGTACTAATAATAATATGCCGGCTGAGAATAAGAGAATCGGCGTTTTTGTGTTATGATGATTTTTGTATCCGTGTGATAAAGCTCTTACGCCAATCACAAATGCAAGAGCAATCATAATATATTCAAAAGTGTGATTGTGTATAATATTCACACCAAAAAGAGGCAGACTGGTTAACATCAATGGCAATACTGCACAATGTATTGCGCAGGCTACAGATGTTGTTATTCCTAA
>JAEWWO010000276.1 GCA_023396345.1 Bacteroidota bacterium | reverse complement strand
TTTTATTTCCTGATTATTTCTTAGATTTCTTAAAGGATAACCCGGATTGTATTGCACAGTATCTTTACCATTTACGGTAAACGTTGCAGTGAATTTATCGGGAGCAGTTTGCTGTACCTTTGCTGTTGTAAACTTACTGTCGAAATAATCGGGATTTCTGCTGAAAGGTATATACAACAGAAACATGAAGATAAACAATGCAAATATTTTAAGATACATCTTGCTGAGCTGAATTATTTTGTGTGAGTAAACCGTCGTTAATTAATTCTGCCAACATGTATTTAGGTAAAGCTCCCTGCTCAATAAACGGATCATTGTTTACAGGAACAAACAATAAAGACGGAACACTGCGTATACCGAAAAGTGCCGTCAACTCTTGTTCTGCGTCAATATTGACTTTATAGAAATTAACTCTTTCGGCATAATCTTCTGCAAGCTCTTCCAGCACGGGAGAAAGCATTTTGCAGGGACCGCACCAGTCGGCATAAAAATCAATCACGGCAGGCTGCGGACCTGAAAAGTCCCAGTTTTCCTGATTCTCGTAATCAAATATTTTTGTCTTAAAATCTTCTTTATTCATTTGCTCTACCGGCATATATCTAAGTTTTTTTATTTTATATTGAATGAATATTAACAACCGCATTCTCCGTAAAACCTTTGACGTACTATATTTCCCTGCGTATCTGTAATGCGGATTTCTCCTGTTTTTAATCTTGTTTCATAGCCGTTTTGTTTTTCGTCTTTAATAAAAACAGATAATGTATAATGATCGTTTTTGTATGCGGCTTCTATATCGTTATTCTCTTTTTCTTCTCTGTTGATGAGAGTGAAGCGCTGCATATTACCATCAATATTGACAAATGCTATGGAATCATAATTTGCAGCATAGATGTATTTTTTGTTTTTAAATTCTGTAGAATCAAAAGAAAAATAACAGGAGCAACCCAGTATTTCTTCAGGGAAATCAGTGAAAGACTGAATACTAAAAACATGAGGACTGTTCTGCATTTCAACCGTAATTCTTTTTACAGAATCTTCTGCAACACCTGATGGCTGTTGATTGTTACAGGAAATAAATAATAAAATTATCAGCAGAAAAAAGAAATTTTGTTGCATGATATTTATTGTTTTAGAATTTTTTACAGAAAACCTAATTCCAGTCTTGCTTCTTCACTCATCATTTCTTTATTCCATGGCGGATCAAAAGTAAGCTGTATATGCGCATCCTTTACGCCGGGTACACCTTTTACTTTTTCTTCTACCTCACGCACAATATCTCCTGCAACCGGACAAGCCGGTGCGGTTAAAGTCATGGTTACAAAAACTACATTTTCTTCCTTAACTTCAATATTGTATACAAGCCCAAGTTCCATAATATTTACGGGAATTTCGGGGTCGTAAACAGTGCGCAAAGTATCTTCAATTCTATCTCTCAGTGTTGTTTGGTTCGACATGTATTCTTTTACAATTTATAAAGTGCTGTAAGCGATGGCGTAATTTTTTATTTGTTTCAGCATAGACAATAAACCATTGGATCGGGTAGGAGATAAGTGACTGCTTAATCCTATTGCATTTACAAAATGCAGCTCTGCATCTTTGATTTCGTCGGGAGTGTGTCCTGACAATACTTTCAGCACCAGACTTACCAGACCTTTGGTAATTAAAGCATCCGAATCGGCAGAAAAAGTAATGATTCCGTTTTCAAATTTTGGTTTTATCCATACTTTAGACTGGCAGCCTTTTATGAGATTCTGCTCAATTTTATCTTCTTCATTCATTGGCGCCAGTTCTTTTCCCATTTCTATTATCAGTTCATATTTATCCATCCAGTCTTCCAGATAAGAAAAATCGCCGATAATTTCCTGCTGTTTTTCTTCAATAGTCATTGGGCAAAAATAAATAAAATAGTTGTAATGGTGTGTAAAAGCAATGTTTACAATGAAGTTATTTAAAATTTTTTTGTATAAATTGCTGATAGGCACTAAATATTAAACCCAAATGCTGCAATAGAAATTTCTTTTGTTCTTTTCCTTGATGAAAAGAACGAAAAATCATTTCTGTCCGAAGGCAAGCCACCGCTCAAAGCCGTATCCGAAAAACTCCGCTTCAAGTACAATTTCTGCGAGGCTATATACTTTTGTCAGAAAAAGTTTCAGCATTTTTGATATGCTTGTATATAGACTTTCTACTTGCGCAGAAATCACTGTTACGCTGCGTTTTTCTCTTTGCTGCCGGACAGTTACTAATGAATTTTGTTATACTTTTCTATTAATTGTAACACCAATGTTATTAATTCAACATATTATCAATTCTTCGCAGGATTCTTATGAGTCTGTCAATTTCTTCCTTTGTATTGTAAAAAGCAAATGACGCTCTTACGGTACCCGGAATTTTGAAAAAATCCATTAATGGTTCTGTGCAGTGATGTCCGGTTCTTACGGCAATGCCCTGTTTGTCGAGCAACTCTCCCGTATCGAAAGGATGCGCATTCCCTAAAAGAAAAGAAAGAGACGAAGCTTTTTCTGTAGCTTCACCTATAATGCGAATGGTTGGTATCGTCTTTATTTGCCCTGTAGCATATTGCAACAGAGCATCTTCTGCCTGCTTTATTTTATCGAGTCCTATTTCATTAATGAAATCAATAGCTTTAGCCAAACCCACAGCTCCGGCAATGTTCGGCGTTCCGGCTTCGTATTTATAAGGCAGTACATTAAATGTTGTTTTCTCAAAAGTTACGGTTTTAATCATGTCGCCACCGCCTTTGTAAGGAGGAAGTTTATTTAACCATTTTTCTTTTCCGTATAAAATACCAATGCCTGTAGGCCCGTACATTTTGTGTCCGGAGAAAACAATAAAATCTGCATCCAGTTTTTTTACATCAAGCTCAAAGTGTTGCACAGCCTGGGCTGCATCAATCAGCACCGGAATTTTTTTTGCATGTGCAGCTTTAATAATTTTATCAATAGGATTGATAGTTCCTAAAGTATTTGACACGTAGGTAACAGCAACAATCTTCACGCTTTTATCCAACTGATTTTCTATATCATCCAATATCAGTTCACCTTTATTATTGATAGGTATTACTTTAAGTGTAGCTCCTTTTTCTTCACAAGCCATTTGCCAGGGAACAATGTTTGAATGATGTTCCATAGCCGTGATGACAACCGAATCTCCTCTTTTAATAATTTCTTTTTTAAAACAGTCCGCAACCAGATTGATGCCTTCCGTTGTTCCGCTTGTAAAAATAATTTCATGCTCATGCTCGGCGCCAATGAACTGCTGCACTTTTTTACGCGCACCTTCATAAGCATCAGTAGCAGCCTGACTTAAATGATGCACACCACGATGCACATTACTGTTTACGGTAGAATAATATTCTTCTATAGCTTTAATAACACTAAGTGGCTTCTGCGTGGTAGCTGCATTATCCAAATAAATTAAATCTTTACCATATACTTTCTGGTGCAGTATCGGAAACTGCGCTCTGATATTTTGAAGTTCTTCTTCTGTGAAAATCTGTTGCATACGCTAAGTTAATTCTATTTAAGCTTATCACTTTACGAAATAAGAAAAATTTATATAAATCTTAAAAAAAATAAAAAAACATGTAGCGTTTAACTTCTTATTTACGTATGATAAGATAAATCAATTTAAATCTAAATTCGATGA
The DNA here is from genome assembly GCA_023396345.1 of Bacteroidota bacterium. GTDB lineage: Bacteria > Bacteroidota > Bacteroidia > Chitinophagales > Chitinophagaceae > Haoranjiania. The sequence continues at coordinate 229 of JAEWWO010000276.1, read as the reverse complement.
ACATGAAACAATTTCTATTTGTGCTTTTATTAGTGCCTTCTATTGCTTTTACTCAGACTAAAGGAAAAATCTTTAATCATACAGAGGTGGGAAAATTATTAGGACCTAAAGTAAACAGTGATATTTCGCCCACCATCGTCAATACTTCTATAAATTATGCTTTCAGCGAGCGGTTTTCTTTAGGGCTTACCACAGGGGTTGAATTTTACAACGAATCGTACATACCACT
>JAEWWO010000272.1 GCA_023396345.1 Bacteroidota bacterium | reverse complement strand
GTGCATAGTAGGTTGCCAAAAATCAGAGGCGGCCCATTTTACATTAGTAGCTCCATAATTCAACAACTCGAACGGTATAGACACTTCTCCACCCCAAGTTTGTAAATCTCCTGAAATTAGTGTCTGTGTATGTGTAATTCCTTGCTTCCAAATTATAATATCCTTTTTCACCAGGGTTGTGTAATCCAAAGTAACAGGGTCTTCAATATCTGCTTGTATCCAGCCATTCATTATAAAATCTAATGGAGAACCTCTCTGAACAGTTATAGAATTGTATGTTTGATTAACAACATATATATCAGGATGTACATTCCATATTACTGTAGCACACTCAGGTAAATTTTCCACCATATACGTTACAGGTAACTTACCTACACCTGTAGGACCTGATAGTTTTAAGTTAGTAGGAATTCTACAAGGAGGAGGTATCAGCGTGTCATTCTTCACATTTTCTAACCATCCGTTTAACCAGGCTACGTTTTCAGCAGTAAGTGTAATGTGTGATTGGTTTTCATTAGGCACATAATAATCATCGAAATAAATCTCTCCCGTTTGCACTAAGTTTCTGTTATTGATTGGCTGCGACCAATCAAAGTTGGTATTTTTAAAGCCTAATGCGCTGATTGTGGGGATAAAGGAATGCGGAAGGCCTTTTTGCCTAACTTCCACTTTGAGGGAATTTGTAGTAAAGGCTTTGGAAAACTCTTCTTCCATTACTGCACTTTCATTAAATGTACTTCCCTGTACCACATCCATACAACCATTTGTATTATTGTTAGTAATTTCATAAGGATCCGGAAAAGTAACAATTACGTACCAAGGTAAATCCACTTTTGTTACAACCCCTTTGAAAAATTTTTCTTTATGTCCTGTCGCAGGTAAATTATATGCCATAAACTCAGCTAACAGACTTCTAAAAACACGACGTCCCTGAATATGTAATATCAACTGTGATTCTATATTATTTTTACTGCCGTTTGTTGTACCATTTAATAGATTTATTTTTTTCAGGTTTTGAGGCCAACCATCAGAGCCTGGCAACCCATTATTATTTTTCAATTTATTGTAAAACGTTTGAAAAAAGGAAGAGGATTTGTTTACTTCATTTACCTGTTCAATCAACATCTGACGCGCCGCCGGATTACGCAATTGATTATTATAGCTATCCCATGCCTCCTGATTTCCTCCCACCTTGCCAAAAAAATAAGGGCCGGTTTGCAATGACAATGGTATATTAGCTCCATCATGCGGACTGTCGAAACTTAACCACAGCTTCGTATTGTGCTTCATATTTGGTTGTCCTGCCGCTTCTTTCATTTCCATATAAGCTAAGGCATAACGGCTAATAAGTCCGCCCATACTGGGACCGACTACTACAAGTTTCTCATTACTACCATTATTGCGCAGACTATCATTAACTGATTGTATTAATTTTACTAATAAAAATGCGTTGCGTTCTATATAGTCTGCACCGCCATCTCGTGTAATAGTGCCGTTTATTTTAGGAATGCCATTGGGGAAATCAGGATATAACTTTTCTACTTTATATGAAGAAGGAAACATAGGAGGTCCGTCTATTGTTATTTTCTCTTTTGGACCGCCTGCCACAGGAAAGTTAAGAATAATAACATCATACCCCTTTTTGCGGAGTTCCTCACCCAAGTATAAACTATTCTCATATTTGAGCTGGTCAGTATAAATATCTTTATAACTTCTTTTATCTCCGGGGTCAAAACCATCTAATATAATAATAGGCTTCTTTATCTTTTGTTCTGCTACAACAGGGTTTGTATTGCTTTGATAATGGTAGTATATATGGAAGTCGGCAATAGAGGTAGTTGCCATATTTTCATCATATCCTTTAAAGGCAATATCGGAGTATAATAATCTGTGAACTGCATCTTTACCTATATTAGCAGACTCATCATTTGTGATACGAGCCATAGGTTGGCTTACCAACCCTGCCACAGGCAATTGTTGAAAAATACTGTATGCACCCACGGAGGTGTGTATGGTAATCTTTAGAATATTGAGACCTTCTTGAAAAAAACTCAACGATGCCATTTGCCCTTTCGCTATGTAAAATTGCGTACCTGTCGTTATGTTCTGAACAGTAAATCCGGTTATTGTTTCAGAAGTATTGTTAAGTATAAAATCTTCTTTGCTATCCAAAATATAATTTTCCCCCACAGCCACAGCATCTACACCTAATCCGGCAAAGCATACATGACGCTCCAAATAAGGAGTAGCACCACCGGCATCTACCAGTTCGTTGTTTTCTATGCGCAGTCTGCCATCTAAAAAAGCTAACGTGTCTATGTAGCCAAATTGATAATTCAATGCTATCAACGGTATGCGCCTCTCTGTTTCCATATCGGCTATCTGATTTTTTAATACGTCATATCCTACAACTCCGGGTGCAACCCTGCTGTTTTCCAAGTCCCACCAGGCTTGCAGCAAATGGCTTTTACTTGTGGTATCGCTACTATTCCAAATATCCAATCCTGCCCATCCGGCTACTTTGTCGTACAATACACCGTAAGGTACACGACTTGGAGGTAAACTTTCAGATGCCGCAGCAAACGCTTGTGCAAAAGTTGTATTATTATCTACTGATAATTGTAGCTGAGGAGTTTGCGCATGAGTATAGTGAATGGTTATTGCCAGAAGCAATAAAATAAGGTAAAATTTCTGTTTCATAGTTTATATGTGTTTTAGTTTTCTAATTGAATATCAAATCTGCCGTCGGTTAGAGCGTATTTTTTCTTGTTATCGAATTTATCTAAAAAGTACATCTCAAATGTGCCCGAGAGTATTTTCCCATCGTATTTGGTAACTACCACTTTAGACTCTTTTTCGGGGTCTAAAAAGTCACTATACGAAAAAGTCAGACCTGTTGTGTATGTGCC
>JAEWWO010000140.1 GCA_023396345.1 Bacteroidota bacterium | reverse complement strand
ATTGAAGTGAACCTGAAGCTGATTCAGTCGCTTAATAAATTCAAAGGTTTTTTACTTGAGCTAAAAGCCAATACGGAAAAATAGTTTGCAATAAATAAGTTGTTATCGTTATACATTGAAGATGTTTAAACTTTTTTGTATAAAGTGCCGTTAGGCACGAAATGTTAATAGAATAATGATACGTAAAGCAAACAAGCCACGTAGTGGCGACATATTTTATTTTAATTGAATGATATCGCACCGATGTGCTTTTATGGATTATTGTAATATCTTTCTATTAATATAACGCTCGTAAACGAGCTATGAAGAAAATATTAAACAACTTCATTTAAAAAAGTTAAAACAAGGTATAAAAATTGATAAAGAACTGATATTAATTTGTTCTAACAACAAATTTTCACAAAACTATGTAACAAAGGCATTTAAGAATTGCTATATTTGAAATTAAACATTTAAAATCTAAAATATTATGAAACTGATAAAAACCACATTTGCTGTTGCGGCTATCGCTTTTGCTTTAGTTTCGTGCCAGAATAATACAGGCACAGATGCAACAAGCAACGACTCAACCGCTACGACTTCCGGTGATTACGGAAAGCCGGGTGATGTAACTGCCGATACAGGAGCTTTTAAAATTGTTCCTTTAGCTTACGAATACAATGCTCTGGGAGATAATATTGATGAACAAACTATGTTCATTCATTTTTCTAAACACTATGTGGGATATTTAAACAATCTGAACAAAGAAGTGAAAGATAAACCACAGGCACAAATGAGCATTGAAGATCTATTAAAAAATTTGGATGTAAGTAATTCTGCATTGCGTAATAACGCAGGCGGTTACTACAATCACAATCTTTATTTTGATGTAATAGGACCAGATGCAGGCGGACAACCCACAGGCGAACTTTTAGAAGCTATCAACAGAGATTTTGGTTCTTTTGATGAATTTAAAAAACAATTTTCTGAAGCAGGTTCTAAGCAATTTGGTTCAGGCTGGGCTTGGCTGGTATCTGATGGTACAGGCAAATTAAAAGTTGGAAGCACTGCTAATCAGGACAATCCATTAATGCCGGGCATGAGCATTTCCGGTACACCTGTTTTAGGAATGGATGTATGGGAACACGCTTACTATCTGAAATATAAGAACAAAAGAGCAGACTATATTGCTAACTTTTTCAACGTTGTAAACTGGAATAAAGTAGCAGAAAGATATACGGCTGCTAAACAATAATTCTTACTTAAAGAAATAAAAAAATCCGTTCAGAGAAAATCTCTGAACGGATTTTTTTTGTACGTAAAACCAACGAACAGCTTTATCTGCCATACTGTTGCAGTGCGAGTTGCACGGCGTTGTACGCATTTACTACTCCGCCTGTTTTACTCAATTCGCTTAATGTTGTTTTCTCTTTTGTAGCAGGATTGGTTACAGGAAAATCAATTTTTACAACAGATTTTTCTATCACATCTTTTATCTGCACAGCCGTCATGGAAGGAAAATAAGATTTAAGCAAAGCTGCTACACCGGCCACAACAGGAGATGCCATGCTGGTTCCGCTCAAAGCCGCATAGTTACTCACTCCCGGCATAGTTGCATACACTCTTACTCCCGGAGCAAATACATCTACAGATGCTTTACCAAAATTAGAAAAATTTGCCACCAGATTGTTTTTAGAAGCATTGCTTGCACCTACAGTAATTACATTTTTAAAAGCTTTTCTATCATCTCTTCCATAATATTTTGTAGGAGGGTTAGGGGCGTTTTCTATGCTGCGTGCATCGTTGCCCGCTGCGTGCACTACAAGCACTCCTTTTTTTTCTGCATATGCCAAAGCATCTGATACCCATTTCAAATCAGGAGAAACCTGTTTGCCAAAACTCATATTAATGATTTGCGCTCCGTTGTCTACCGCATATCTTATAGACAAAGCAATATCTTTATCGTGTTCATCGCCATCAGGCACCGCTCTTAACTGCATCAATGCTACATTATCAGTTACACCCTGAATACCCAGATTGTTATTTCTTTGCGCTCCAATAATGCCCGACACATGCGTACCGTGTGTTACATCAGGTGCGGCAACATTCATATTACCATAGAAGCGGTCTTTAATATTGGAATAATCATCTTTTACCACATTGCCACGATAATTTACAGGCGGCGTTACAGGCAATTGGATAGCTCTTCTTTTCTGATCGATAACTTTTTCCAGTTCAGAATTCAGCTGATTCGATTTTGTACCCGCAGGCACGTACGCAAACAGATTCTGATAAGTAAGTTTCATTACTTTTTGTTTGTCGGTAGTTGCTTCAAAAGATTTCAGGTCTTCTGCTGTAAAGTTTTTACCTACTGCTGTAGCTTCGTTCTGTAAGTCGGGCAGTAAGGATTGCATACGGCGTATACTTTGTATTTCCTTTACTTCAGGACTGCTCTTCGCCAGTAATTCTTTAGCTTTTAACCAGTCGGCATATGCCTTGCGCTGGCTTCTTCTTACTTTGCCGCTTGTATTTGTTTCAAACATATCCTTATATCTGAAATACACACGGTCTGCTTCATAAGAATCTTTTCCTACATTATTATTCAGATTGTTTTTATCGCCCAGAAAATTCCATCCGTATACATCGTCTACGTAACCGTTTCTGTCGTTGTCAATTCCGTCTCCGGGAATTTCTCCGGGATTTTTCCATAATACATTTTTCAAATCCTCCGAAAGCGTGTCGGCTCCCGAGTCTATTACTGCCACAATTACTTTTTGTGAAGTTCTGCCTTTCAGCAAATCATAAGCTTTTTGCAGACTAATGCCGTAAACAGAATCTTTTTGTAAATCCATCAAATGCCAGTCGCGTGGCGTAGTTGTTTGTGCATGGGTTGCGTTTACTGTTATGAAAGCTGATAATAACAATAAGCTTAGGTTTTTTCTTATCCTCATAAATCTTATTTAAATTAAAATATGAGCAAATTTCGCATTTTTATGGCAGTGAGACAATCTTTTAAAGCATTAAGTTTATAAAAGAAACATTATTTTTGAACAAATAATCGCATGCAGGAAATATACACAGGTTCGCAGGATACAATAGCAGCCATAGCTACAGCGCCGGGCACAGGAGCCATCAGCGTTGTAAGAGTTAGTGGCGGTGATACTTTTGATATTGTAAATAAAGTTTTTCCGTCAAAAAATATGCATCAACTTGCCTCGCACACCTTGCATTTCGGGGCTTTGAAGGACAAAGATATTCTGCTGGATGAAGTTTTATTATCTGTTTTTAAAGGACCAAATTCTTATACAGGAGAAGATACTATTGAGATTTCCTGTCACGGATCGCCTTATATTCAACAACAGATTTTAAATGTATTGCTTAAAAACGGTGCAAGACTGGCACAGCCCGGAGAGTTTACACAGCGTGCTTTTTTGAATGGAAAGCTTGATCTTACGCAGGCAGAAGCCGTTGGCGATTTAATAGCTTCGCAATCAAAAGCTGCACAGCAAACTGCACTGAATCAATTGCGCGGAGGCTTTAAAAATGATTTGCAACAATTGAGAGAAGAGCTGATTAATTTTGCTGCACTGATTGAGCTTGAACTGGATTTCTCTGATGAAGATGTGGAGTTTGCAGACAGAGAACAATTTAAAAAACTGATACAACAACTTACAACTAAAACACAAAATCTTATTGATTCTTTTGCTCTCGGAAATGCGATTAAAAACGGCATCAGCGTTGCCATTATAGGCAAACCCAATGCAGGAAAATCAACGCTGTTGAATGCTTTACTAAATGAAGAGCGCGCCATTGTAAGTGAAATTGCCGGAACTACACGCGATACAATTGAAGAAAGCATTAATATAAACGGTGTGCTCTTTCGCCTGATAGATACTGCCGGAATAAGAGAACATACAACAGATGCCATAGAAAAAATGGGCATTAATCGAAGCAAGGAAAATGCTGCAAAGGCAGATGTAATTATTCACCTGCACGATGCTACAGATAAAGAAAATACAGAACACAACTGGCTGCAACAATACACAGAAAAAACAATTGAAGTAATCAATAAAACAGATATTGCACAAACCAGCATTCCCTCAAACGTAGATTTCATAAGCATTTCGGCAAAAGAGAAAATAAATATTGACACACTGCGCCAGGCCATGTACGAGCGTGCTATAGGTGAAAATATTAACACCGAAAACACCATTGTAACCAATGCCAGGCACCACGATGCTTTGAAGAAAATGCAGGAAAGTTTGCAGGCTATTGCAGAAGGCATGCATAATGGACTATCGGGCGACTTGCTCACCATTGACATTCGCCGTGCGTTGCATTACTTGGGCGAAATTACCGGACAGGTAGAAGTAGACCGCGATATTTTAGGCACTATCTTCGGGAAGTTTTGCATCGGGAAGTAAGAAAATTTATTATAATCGCATATTCATTATAATATGAACTACGAAATAGAAATAAAAAACAATAAGATTAAAGCACCTTTAAAGGGCGATTGAGATAAGTGACAAAAGTAGTTGGACCTCATCTTAATTATCTAATCCACATATAAAATCTTTTATTTTCCTGTATTTATATGCTTTTAAATATAATTTCATTTTTTTGTCTGAAATAACTGCAAAAGCATATAATTATGTCGTTAAGTGTAGCCACATGTTGAACCGTCAGAACCTACGTATCTGCTGGTTTAGGAAAGTATTTTTATTCAAATAATTTTTTCTGTGTGTCTGCTAAAGTTTCCGGAATTTTTAAATCAAGTTCCAGTGCCTTGTTGAGTTCGTTAATAAAATAAGAGGCGAGCAATGGTGATTCTACTTCTACATTCTGATGTATAAAGAAATACAATTTTTGCAAACCTTGTTTTCTCCATTTTTTTATACGTTTTATCCAATCGTCCAATCTGGTAATGTCTGAAGAATGATTGGCTCCCACATAGCGCACAAAAGCTTCGGGCCTTGTAAGTCGCATGTGCAGCATATCCCTGCGTCCTGCAGTGTCTACAATAATGTTTGCCATCTTCAATTTTTCAAGTAGTTTAGCATATTCAGTAAATATTTTTTTATCGGAAAACCATTCGCTATTACGCACCTCAACAGCCAAGGGAATGCCTGCGGGAAAATTCTGTAAGACCTCTTTTAGTTTATCAAATTCTTTGGGCGAAAAATTATCATGCAACTGCATAAAAACCATTCCGAGTTTTTCTTCAAAATGGCTTACCGCATCGCAGTATGTTTCCAGCGTATCTTTTACATTCACCAGTCTTTTGTAATGCGTGATGCTATTGGTAATCTTTGGAAAAAATTTAAATCCATCCGTTGATTTTTCTTTCCATTTTATCACCTGCTCAGTCTTGGGCATATTGTAAAAAGTAGCATTCAGCTCAATAGAATTAAACTGCGTAGCATAATAAGTAAGTTCGTCTTTTGTACCTTTAGGATAAAAACCTTTTAAATCAGTTTTATTCCATTTAGCACATCCCACATATATTTCAAAAGGAACATCGTCATTCTTATGTAACTGCAACACTCTCTTTGTTTCGGGATTGTCTTTAGGCAATGTAAAATCTATTTCTTCAGGATTGGCAACTTTTCCAAACTTCATTTGTAAACTGTTTTGTTCAAAGTTAAGCCGATAATTACTTTTAAAATTATTTTTCAATAATCCTTTTTCAATACCAAATGTTTGTTTTATTTTTATTTTCTGTAAATAAAAAATGACTTAAACTTTTTGCTCATGAAGAACTATGTAATTGAATCTTTACCGGATTACTTTAAACAGTATAAAAAATCAATTAAAAACCCTAAGAAATTCTGGGATAAAATTGCTGATGAAAATTTTGTATGGTATCAGCGCTGGGAAAAGGTTTTGAATTACGATATGCACGAAGCCAAGATTGAATGGTTTCTGAATGCGAAGCTCAACATTACCAAGAACTGTATTGACAGACATCTGGCACAAAGAGGCAACAAGACTGCTATTATATGGGAGCCAAATGATCCGAATGAAGAGGCGCAACATATTACGTACAATGAACTGTATGAGCGTGTGGGCAAAATGTCTAACGTTTTAAAAGAACAGGGAATTAAAAAAGGCGACAGAGTTTCTATTTATCTGCCGATGATTCCTGAACTGGCTGTAGCCATGCTGGCATGTGCGCGCGTGGGAGCTGTACACTCTGTTGTTTTT
>JAEWWO010000379.1 GCA_023396345.1 Bacteroidota bacterium | reverse complement strand
CATTCCACTCGTGAAAGCACTGCGAACATACCATCAAATCATCCTGAGGATAGGTGAACTCTGAATTACAAACGGGACAATGTACAACTTCGGTCATGATTTTTTTGGCAAATATAATTCATTTAATCTTCTGCGTCTTCAGGTAAGCAAATACAACATGAAAAGAAATATATCATCAAAATACAATCACATTTAATTTCTATCCGCAATTTGAAAAATTACTGCAACTGTTGTACATTTACCTTTTCAAAAAAATTAATTTTCACATACAATGGTTGATGTAATATTAGGCCTGCAATGGGGCGACGAAGGGAAAGGAAAAGTTGTAGACTATTTCGCTCCCGGATACGATATTGTAGCCCGCTTTCAGGGTGGTCCCAATGCGGGACATACGCTTTATGTTGATAATAAAAAAATTGTTCTTCATCAGATTCCTTCCGGTATTTTTCATCAGGAAAAAATAAATATCATAGGTGGTGGTGTTGTACTTGACCCTGTGGTACTAAAAAAGGAATGCGAAAATGTATCGGCATTCGGAGTTGATGTAACAAAAAATCTTTTTATTGCAGAGCGTACCAATATTATTCTTCCCGCACACCGCGCGTTGGACAAGGCATCGGAAATGCAGAAGGGCGATGATAAAATCGGCTCTACATTAAAAGGAATTGGCCCGGCTTATATGGACAGAACCGGAAGAAATGCACTGCGTGTAGGCGATTTACTCAGCAAAAATTTCAAAGCACAATACGATGCTTTGCGCGAGCAACATCAGCGTATGCTTGATTCTTACAGCTTTACAGAAGATATATCTGCCTGGGAAGAAGAATTTTTTGAATCTGTAGAATTGCTGCGCAAGCTGAATATAATCAACGGCGAATACTTTATTAACGATAAAATTGCCGAAGGCAAAAAAGTTCTGGCAGAAGGCGCACAGGCTGCTATGCTCGATATTGATTTTGGTACTTATCCGTTTGTAACCTCCTCCAATACTATTGCAGCCGGCGTAAGCACAGGACTGGGCGTAGCTCCGCAGAAAATAAATGAAGTGTACGGCATTACTAAATCTTACTGCACACGTGTTGGTGGCGGACCTTTCCCAACAGAACTGCATGACGAAAGAGGTGAAAAATTAAGAAAGAACGGAAATGAGTTTGGCTCCACAACCGGTCGTCCGCGTCGTTGCGGATGGATGGATTTAGTTGCCCTGAAATATGCCTGTATGATTAACGGAACTACAAGCGTTATCATGACTAAAACAGATGTGCTTGACGATTTCGAAGAAATTGAAGCAGCAACTTCTTACTTACTTGACGGTAAAGAAACGCATCAGGTTCCGCTGAAAATGGAAGACTATGATTTGCAACCGGTATACAAAAACTTTAAAGGATGGAATACAGATATACAGAAAATAAATAATGCAGAAAATTTACCTGATGAACTTAAAAATTATATTAACTTTATCAATGAGTATTTAGGCTGTCCGGTTAAATATGTTTCTAACGGACCGGAGAGAGAACAAATTGTAGAATTATAAACTTTAAAATTTAATACAATTATTTTTTTGTAAAAAAATTTGTTTTAATAAAAAAGACGTAAGATTTTTACATCGAAAATTTTTGAATTATGGCAGCAAAATCAAATAAAGAAAAAGAAATAAAACCAAAAGCGATAAAGAAAGAACCTCTGTCAAAATCTTCAAAGAAAAAGAATGAGGATGAATCATTGGAAGAGGACGATGATTTACTTGATGAAGAGGATGCCCCAGCAACCTCTAAAAAGAAAGGTTCAAAAAAAGCCAAAAGCGAAGAGGAGGATCAGGAAGACTATGATGATTCAGAAGATGAATTAGTTGACGACTGGAACAAAGTAGAAGACGAGGACGACTGGGATCCTGATTTTGATGAATTTGATATTCCGAAATCAAAAAGCGGTGCTAACAAAAAAGCAAAAAAATCATCCGGTGGCAAGAAAAAAGCTATTGAAGACGATGATGACCTAAACTTTGACGACGATGATATCTTCGGCAACAAAGACGATTTGTTCTATGACGATGAAGATGACTTCGATGATGATTTTTAGTAAACAAATATAATTTCCACAAAAGCATTAAGATACTTTCTTGATGCTTTTTTATTTTATGGTTTTAATTTTATGTAAATTACACTTTGTTTGCATCATATAATAAACAAGAATCCAAAATAATATGCAAAAGATATTTTTTATACCTTTTTTATTGATCATAAGTATGTTTAGTTTAAATGCTCAGTCGGGTAAATATAAAGCAGAGTGGAAGCAGGTAGATTCTTTAATCAACAAAGAATCTCTGCCAAAGTCGGCATTAACTATCGCAAACAATATTTACTCAAAAGCTAAAAAAGCCAATGAGGGAGATGAAATGATAAAGGCATTACTTTATCGTTTTCAATTGGAAGAAAAAACTACCGAAAATGAAATAAACGACATTGTCAACAATCTTAATAAAGAAATAGCAGAAGCTAAAAATCCCGTAACCAAAAGTTTATTGTATGCGCTGAAAGCACAGTCTCTTATAGATTATAAAAACGAGAATAGCTGGCGTATTCGTAAGCGTAGCGAAACAGTAAATTACAACAAAGCAGACATACTTACCTGGAGTGCAGATGATTTCAACAATGCAATTGCTTCTCTTTTTGACTCTTCCTTAATCAACAGCAATGCGCTGAAACAGGCGCAACTAAAAGATTACAGCGCCGTTATACAAAAAGGGAACACACCGGAATTAAGATTAAGTCTTTACGATATGATACTTCACTACAAAGTGAATTATTATAAAGACAATAATGATTTATCCATAAAACCGGAGAATGTATTTATCTTAAACAAAGCAGAATACTTCGCTCCGGCTGAACAATTTACAAAGCTGAAGATAACCTCCGAAGACACGGCGTCTTCTAAACTGAATACGGTAAAAACCTATCAGGACATTCTTAAATACTACATTGAAAAGAATGCTACGTCTGCTTTAGTGGATGCAGATGTTCAACGCATAGAATGGGTTTATCAAAATGCAATTGTAGCAGATAAAGATACGCTGTATGTTGGCGCACTTAGGAATATTTTAAATAAATATGCCGGCAATCAATATGCTAAACAGGCTGCGTTTCTACTGGCATCTTACTACCACAGTCAGGCTTCAAAATATCAACCATATGCAGACTCCGTAAACAGATGGAAAAACGTTACAGCTTTAGAAATTATTGAAAAATATTTAAAAGAAAAAGACAATACGCCTGCTAATATTTCTTTGCTCAGCTTGAAACAACAAATCAACGATAAAGCACTAACCACTACAACTGAAAATATCAACAGCAGCAATAAACCTTTAAGAGCATTAGTAGAGTATAAAAATATTGACGAGATTTTTGTACGCATCATTCAATCAAACTTTACAGAGAAAAATAATTTTTATGATAATGATGAGTTCTGGAAGCAGATAACTTCCAATAAAAATATTGTGCAATCATTTTCTCAGAAACTACCGCAGCCGTTGGATTATCAGCAGCACAGAGTAGAAATTAAAATAGATGGTTTGCCAGCGGGAAGATATATTTTACTTACCAGCGAAAATGCAGATTTCAGTAATGACAATAAATTATCAGCACAGGAATTTGATGTTTCAGTTTTAGCGTACGTTCAAAATGAAGATGATTATTATGTGCTTAACAGGGAAACCGGACATCCTGTAGCCAATGCTACTATTCATTTTATGATTGACGGCAACCGGGAAACGCCTACGTATAAAACTGTAATTACAGATAAAGATGGGCACGCTGTAGCGCCTAAATCAAACAACAGATATAGTTATGGAAACGGATACATCACACTCGGAAAAGACAGACTAAACATAAACGGCAGTTATCGTTATTATGACAATACTGTTGAAAAAGAAACTACTACAGAAAAATTTGAAGCTGATAATACGAGAATACATTTCTTTACCGACAGAAGTATCTACCGCCCCGGACAAACCGTATATTTTAAAGGTATAGTTACTACAACTGATAAAGAAACCAGAAAAACCAAGTTGTATAAAACTACTCATTCAAACACAGTAATTTTAAGAGATGTAAATGGAAAAAAAGTAGACTCTCTCAAGCTAAACACCAATGATTATGCATCTTTCAGCGGAGAGTTTCAATTACCACAGGGTTTGCTTACAGGTAATTTTTCGCTTGTAGACAGCAAAGGAAAAGGGAATGTATATTTTAATGTAGAAGAGTATAAACGCCCTACTTTTTATGTAGAATATGATACATTAAAAACTGATTACAAACTGAACGACAGCATTACAATTACCGGATATGCAAAAGCTTTTGCCGGAAATAATATTGACAATGCTCAGGTAAAAATAAATGTAACACGCTCCGCGCGCTATCCTTATCCGTGGTTGTGGCGAAGCTTTATGCCTTCTACCCCACAAGCTCAAATACACAATGAAATCGTTACTACTGATGCTGACGGAAATTTTTCTTTCACTTTTAAAGCTGCTCCTGATTTAAATACAGATAAATCGTTAAAGCCTGTATTCAATTATCAAATAGAAGCAAGTGTAACAGATAACAACGGAGAAACAAGACAAAGCACTACTCATGTAAGCATAGGTTATCAATCTCTTCTGGTGAATATTTTAAATGAAGAAATAATAAACATTGATTCATTAAAAGAAATAAAAATTTCTGCCACAAACCTTTCCGGACAAAAAATCCCTGCAACTGTTACAGTTAAAGCTTTTGCGCTGGAAGCCCCGGCGCGCCTCATTCGTAACCGTTACTGGCAAAGACCGGATCAGTTTACAATGAGCAAAACAGAATACTTAAATCATTTTCCATATGATGAATATGATAATGAAACAGAAAAAATTTCCTGGACGAAAACCAAAGAAGTATTCAGCAAAACCGGTAGTTCTGATGATGAAAATGCATTCAAACTAAACAATAATAATTTTTCAACAGGCTGGTATGTAATAGAAGCATCATCAAAAGATAAAGATGGAAATGAAGTAGTTGATAAAAAATATATCTATGTGTATGATGCTAATGATAAGCAGCTAAAAGAGAAGCAGTACCTCTGGACTAATAAACAACAGGTAGTTAAAGAAATCGGAGAAAAAGATATTTTCAAAATCGGAACATCGGCACAAAACGTTTATGTTCTTCAGTCAAAGGATACTAACATACCCGGCAAAAATACAGAACCGGTTGTAACCAGTTTTATTTTGAATGATGAGATTAAAACTATTGCCAATACTACAACTATCAATGATCTTAATCCTACAAAATATGCTTATGGTTTTATCAAACATAACCGATTGTACACAACTGACAATACCATAATGGTAATGGATCCATCCAAAAAACTGAATATCGAATATGCTACTTTCAGAGATAAAACCGAACCCGGAGCTAAAGAAAAATGGCAAGTGAAAATTACGGATAATACAGGCAAGAATGCAGCAGCTGAACTACTCACTGCCATGTATGATGCATCGCTTGATGAATTAAGAGCACACAACTGGAATCCTCTTTTCAATGAATATCGCTCGGTTCCTTATAACAACTGGAATACCGATTACCAACAATTTATGCAAAAAGGAGGTTTTGAAAATTACCTTGAGCCTGAAATTATGATGGGTAAAGAAAAAATTTACAGCAGATTTATTTTTGAAAATAATTACACCCGGGAATTTATAGGTATTACGAATCAAATAATAGGCGGAGTAAGAACTATGGCTGTGGCAGATATGGCTGTGGCGGAATCATCGGCTGCGAGAAGTAAAGGTTATATGGCCGGTGTCCCAATGCCTGCTCCAAATGCAGAGGATGCTCAAGCAACTACAGATTCTGTAACGGTTTCACAAAACCAAACGCCCACAAACACACAGGTTCCTCTTCGCAGCAACTTCAATGAAACGGCTTTCTTTATGCCGCATGTGTATGCCGATAAAGATGGTTTATACACGGTAGAATTTACCATGCCAGATGCCATGACTAAATGGAAGTGGATGAACTTTGCCTACAACACTGCATTGCAATACGCATATAGCGAACGGTTTGCTGTTACGCAAAAGAAACTAATGGTACAACCCAATATGCCAAGATTTTTGCGAGCAGGCGATACGCTTGATTTAAGTGTAAAAATCAGCAACCTTAGCGACAAGGTATTAAACGGAAATACTACTATTTCGTTAGAAGATGCCATAACAGGAGAAACAATCAGCTGGCAACAATTGTTTGCCACAGGCTTTACTGTAAATGCCGGACAAAGCACCAATGTTAAGTTTCCGCTGGTAATTCCATCTACAGCAATGAATCCGTTAACTATTAAAGTGAGTGGTGCAAGTGAAAACTTCAGTGATGGTGAACAACACACCATTCCCATGCTTACGAATAAAATATTTGTAACAGAGGCATTACCAATGTTCATTCAGGGAGATACTACCGCAAACTTTACATTTGATAAGCTGAAAAACAACAACAGCAATACTTTGCAGACACAAGGCTTAACAGTAGAGTTTACTGCCAATCCGGTTTGGTATGCCGTGCAGGCATTACCTTATCTGATGGAATATCCCTACGAATGCAGCGAACAGACCTTTAGTAAATTCTATGCAAATGCTTTGGCTACACATATTGTAAATCAACATCCGCGTATAAAAAATATTTTTAATCAATGGCTCAAAGACAGCACTGCCTTAATGAGCAATTTGCAAAAAAATGAAGAATTAAAACAAGTGCTTCTGGAAGAAACACCTTGGGTATTGGATGCAGAGAATGAAGCAGAACAAAAAAGAAATATTGCCTTACTATTCGATATGGCAAAAATGAGCAGCCAATTAGAATCAACGCTGACCAAGCTTCAACAAATGCAATTGAGCAATGGCTCATTTGCCTGGTTTAAAGGCGGCAGAGCGGACAGATATATTACACAATACATTGTTACGGGTATTGGTAGACTACTAAAATTAAATGCTGTACCTCAGCAAAGTAAGAACATGCTGAATGCTATTGCCGGCAAGGCTCGCAGCTATTTGAGTCAGGAACTGACGAATGATTATACCAAGCTGAAAAGAGATGTAAAAGCTGCCGAACTTCTCAACGATCACACAGGTGTTACGCAGATTCATTATCTTTTTGCAAACAGTTATTTTAATGCCTTACCAAAAACGGAAGCAGAAAAATATTATTACGGACAGGTTAAAAAGTATTGGAAAAATAAAAGTTCTTACAGCAAAGGAATGATTACTTCTACATTGTATCGGGCAACGGATAAAGAATTTGCACAAAATACCGTACTTAAATCATTGCTTGAAAATGCAGTTGAAGACAAAGTTGCAGGTACTTACTGGAAAGATATGTCGTATGGATATTACTGGCATCAGGCGCCAATAGAGCATCAGGCGCTGATGATAGAAATCACCAATGAAATAGCGGAGAAAGAAAACAATACTACTTTAAAAAATTCTGTAAACGGAATGCAAAACTGGTTAATCCGAAACAAACAAACGAACAACTGGAAAACAACAAAAGCTACGGCTGATGCCAGTTACGCACTTATTTCTGTTAATAATCTGCTGAATGTAAATAAAACAGTTAAAATAAATCTTGGCAATCAAATACAATTCACCACTCAGGGAGGACAGGCAGGAACTGATTATATAAAAGAAAAAATAAATGGTGATAAAGTAACGAAAGACATGGGCAACATCAGCGTTACAGCTACATCTGCACAACACAATAGTTATGACCGCACGCCGGCGTATGGAAGTGTTTACTGGCAATATATTGAAGAAATGGATAAGGTTACTTCAGCTGCTACGCCACTTTCCTTAACCAAACAATTGTTTACAGAAAGCAATACACCACAAGGTAAAAAACTCAATCCGGTAAATCAGGGCGAACAACTAAAAGTAGGAGACAAAGTAATTATCCGTGTGGTTTTAAAATCTGACAGAGATATGGAATATCTGCACCTGAAAGATATGCGCGCCTCTGCTATGGAACCAGTAAACGTTATCAGCAGATACAAGTGGCAGGACGGATTAGGTTATTACGAAGCTACTAAAGATGCGTCTACAAATTTCTTTATAGACTTTTTACCAAAAGGTACTTATGTTTTTGAATATCCTGTACACATCACGCACACAGGCGATTTCAGCGTAGGTGTTGCGAGTATACAATGTATGTATGCCCCTGAATTTACCAGCCACAGCGAAGGCATAAGAATTAAGGTGAAATAATTTCTCTGCATAATTTATGATTTCTCAATGCAAATGTATCAGTACATTTGCATTGTTATTTTTATAACTTATAAGGAATGTATACAGCGGTTGAAATAAAAAATATACTTAATTGTAACGCTCTTCTGCAAAACAACAATGCAAATATAAAACATTTGGCAGTAGACAGCAGAAGGATATCATTTGCAGAAGAAACACTTTTTTTTGCCTTAAAAACAGCAAACAGAGACGGACATATTTTTATAGATGAAGTTTATGACCAGGGTGTGCGAAATTTTGTTGTGAATGAGAAATTGAATGTTACAAAATTTCCTGAAGCTAACTTCTTTTTTGTATCTGATACACTTCGTGCATTACAGGTTTTGAGTGCAGAACACAGAAAAAAATTTACTTATCCTGTTATAGGTATTACGGGCAGCAACGGAAAAACTATCGTAAAAGAATGGCTATTTCAACTGTTGAACGAAGACTATAAAATAGTAAGAAGTCCAAGAAGTTACAACTCTCAAATTGGTGTTCCGCTTAGTGTTTGGGAGATGGACGATAAGAATAATCTGGCTATTTTTGAAGCAGGCATTTCTGAAAAAAATGAAATGCACTCTCTTGCTGATATCATACATCCCGACATTGGCATCCTTACAAACATAGGTGAAGCACACGGGAAAAATTTCATAGACAATAAAGAGAAATTGCAGGAAAAATTATTGTTGTTTAAAAATGTCAAAACAGTTTTTGCTTTTTATAATGATGAATTAATCAGAGAAAATTTACCTAAGCTTATTTCCGCAGAAATATTCTCTATTGGTTTTGAACGACACTGTACATTGTTTATAAAAGAAAGTACTGTATCAAAAAAGAATACAGTAATCACATTCATTTATAACCAAAAGGAAATAGTAATTACAATTCCATTTACTGACGCTGCTAGCTTGCACAATTCTCTTATTTGCATTGCTGTATTTCTGTATTTTCAAATAGATACAGAAACAATTCAACAACGAGTGAATAAATTACAGTCTTTAGAAATGCGTTTACAGGTTTTACCGGGCATCAATGGTTCTACGTTTATCAATGACAGTTACAGCCTTGACTTAAAGTCGCTTGACATTGCGCTTGATTTTCTGACTACACAACCAAACAGTAAAAGTATTATTATATCTGACATTCCGGGAGTAGATGAAGAGACTTATAAAAAAGCTGTTCACATGCTCAAAAACAAAAATATTGAGCAACTGATTGCGATAGGTACAGAGTGGAACAAATATAAAGATGTAGTCCAGAACTATTTTTCTTCCGTAGTATTTTACAATAATACGCAGGAGTTTATCAATCATTTTAATACGCTTGATTTCAGAAATAAAACAGTGCTGATAAAAGGAGCAAGAAAGTTTTTATTTGAAAATATTATTCCTTTACTCCAACAAAAAATCCATAATACTTTTCTCGAAGTAAATCTTTCTGCTATTATACACAACTTAAAAGAATACAGAAAACAATTGCTGCCTGCCACAAAACTTATGGCAATGGTAAAAGCCTTTGGATATGGCAGCGGAAGTCTGGAAATAGCGAGTTTACTACAATTTCATAAGGTAGATTATCTCACGGTAGCATACACCGATGAAGCCGTTGAGTTGAAGGAGGCGGGTATCCAATTACCCATTATGGTCATGAATGTGGATGAAAGCTCTTTCGGAAAAATTGTAGCTTACGGACTGGAGCCCGAAATTTTCTCCTTCAATATTCTGAAACAATTTACCGCGTATATTCAGCAAGAAGGATTACAAGATTATCCGGTTCATATAAAAATTGACACGGGTATGCACAGACTGGGATTTGAAAAGAATGATATGCCGGAACTTGCTCGTAATTTAAAAAGTGAAAATACTTTACATGTGAAATCTGTTTTCAGTCATCTGGTAGCCAGTGAAGATAAAACGGAGGACAGTTTTACACAGCAGCAGGCAACCCTTTTTGAAAGATGCTGCTCTTCACTTGAAAGTGAATTAAATTATACATTTCTGAAACATATTTCCAATTCTGCGGGCATCCTCAGGCATCCGAAACTGCAACTTGATATGGTGCGTTTAGGCATTGGATTATATGGTTTAGATGCTTCCGAAAGCAAGGGTTATGAATTGCAACCTGCTATTTCCTTTAAAACAACAATAGCACAGATAAAACATCTGAAAGTCGGAGAAACCGTAGGTTACAACCGAAAAGGATTACTTACAAAAGATTCCGTTATTGCCACTATCCGTGTAGGTTATGCCGATGGTTTTAAAAGAATATTGAGTAATGGCAACGGGGCTGTTTACCTAAAAGGGAAATTAGCTCCTGTTGTAGGAATTGTATGTATGGATATGACGATGATTGACATTACTGATATTGAAGATGTACACGAGGACGATATTGTAGAAATATTTGGTGCTAATCTATCTGTGGAAAAAATTGCAGAGTGGAGCAATACCAATACCTACGAAATACTTACCGGAATTGGTCAGCGGGTAAGAAGAATTTATACAGAAGAGTAAAAAATGGTACTGTGGTTATGCTTCAGGAAGCATTAATCTTTTCCATTTAGATATAACCCTTAATGCAACAACCAGCAATACGCAAATCAGAATATTCAGCGTGGCATCTAATGCCATATATTTTCCTGCAATGTACACTGCACCGCCAATTCCCGAAGCAGTGGCATACAATTCTCCTTTACGCAAAAGAGCGGGTACATTTCCGCAAAGCATATCTGCAAGTAATCCTCCGAAAGTTGCTGTTACCACACCCATAAATAATGCATATAAATCATTGGCCCCGTATAGTGCACTACGGTCAATACCGGCTACGGTAAACAATCCCAGCCCTACAGCATCTGTAAAAAATATAAACCTTTTCAGTCTGTTGAAATTGATACGTACGATGGACACAATCAACACAGCCGCAATTACTAAGGTCATTGCAAGGTTATCATTCATCCAGTTGATAGGAATGGCGCCCATTATCACATCACGTATTGTACCACCTCCGTAGGCTGTAACAAATGCAAGCACTATAGCACCAAAAATATCGAAGTGGTGCGCCTGTGCTTTTAACGTTCCTACAATAGCAAAAATAAAAATACCGCAATAAATTACTATATCTAAGGTCTCCATTTATTACCTTGTTTTATTAACGGGCGCAAAGTTCTGCTTTTAAATTTACATTCTCAAGAATAATCGTTTGCATAAAAAAATAATATGCTTTTACTCTGATTTTTGTGCAGTGTCTTTTTTGTTCTTTACATGTTGTTCCAACCATTGATCCTGTTCCCACAACACATGAAGTATAGATTCTTTTGCAGCATATCCATGACTTTCCTTTGGTAACAATACCAATCGTGCAGGAGCTCCTAATCCTTTTAAGGCGCTAAAGTATCTTTCACTCTGCATAGTAAAAGTTCCGGAATTGTTATCATCATTACCATGTATCAGCAACATGGGAGTTTTCATTTTATGCGCATTCTGAAAAGGCGACATGGTGTTGTACACCTGAGGAGCATCCCAGTAATTTCTTTCTTCGCTCTGAAAGCCAAACGGCGTAAGGGTTCTGTTGTAAGCACCGCTTCTGGCAATACCCGCAGCGAACAAATCGGAATGTGTAAGCAAGTTAGCCGTCATAAATGCTCCGTAAGAATGTCCGCCAACGGCTACTCTTTTTCTGTCGATTATACCTCTGCTGTCCAGCGCATCTATAGCAGCTTTTGCATTTGCTATAAGTTGTTCTACAAAGCTGTCATTTGGCTGTTTATCGCCCTCACCCACTATCGGAAACGCTGCATTATCCAGTATTGCGTAACCCCTCGTTGCCCAGTATATGGGCGAACCGTAATAAGGAAAAATAAAATTATTAGGATTGGTTGTGTTCTGTCCGGCGGTAGACATATCTTTATATTCCTGCGGATAAGCCCACATCACCAGCGGTAATTTTTCCTTGCCATCATAACCTTCGGGTAAATATAAAGTTCCTGTCAAATCAAGACCGTCGGCACGTTTATATTTAATTAGTTCTTTCTTAACGTTGCCAAGGCTCTTAAAAGGATTATCAAAATCTGTAACTTTTGTAAGAGAATTATTTTTTATGTTTCTGATGTAGTAATTAGGATATTCTGTTGGCGATTGAAGACTTACCAAAACAGTTCCTTTATCTCTATCAAGAATCATCGATAAATTTTCCGCTTTATCTTTAGAGGACGACTGATACAATCTTTTTGTTTGTTTCGATTGCAGATTATATTCATCAATAAACGGATACTGACCGTCTTTTGTATAGCCCGAACCCAGCAATAAAACTTTATTATCTTTTACATTCAGAACATATTTATCATACTGATTTTTTTCTGTATTAAAACTTCCCGGATCGCTGTATACATCCTGATAATTTCTGTCAAATATTTTTTCTGTATTTCCTGTAGACGGATTAAATAAGTAGGTTTTTGTATTTCTTGTATTGAACCAGTTGTCTGAAAGTATGGCTGCGTCATCATTTCCCCAGATTACACGTGAATATCTGTTGATAGTTTTTGCAAGCGGTTTTTCAGCTGTAAATGGATAATCTGAAGAGAACAACTCATCACGATAAGCAACTTCTTTAGCAGGATCTCCGTCGTCTAAAGCCTGCACCCAGTAAAGCGTTGAGGACTTATCCGATCTCCATCCTATATTTCTTTTTCCCTTGTGGACAGACATAAATCCCTGTGGCAAAGTTTCTATAAGAGGCTGCGCATATATTTGTTTTACTACATTTCCATTGGCTGTATGATATACAGTAGTGGTT
>JAEWWO010000376.1 GCA_023396345.1 Bacteroidota bacterium | reverse complement strand
TTGGCTATACAATTTAATCATCTGGTTAATAAACCAGAGTACAGATCTGCTTATGCAGATAGCGTAATTAGATATGCAGATTCATCATTTGCCAATACTACAGAAGATGCTTCAGTTTTTTTCAATGCATCAAACGCTGATGATTCTAATCCTTTCGGTCCTAAACAAAATTTAATAACGGCTACAGCATACGGAAGAATAAGTCAAGCCGTAGTTGATTTATTAAGTGGCGGTATGAGAAGTGATAGTGTAAGAGTTGATACACTTATAGATAGTAGAACAGGAAAGACAACTTCTGATGATCCTAGACTTTTTAGAATGATGATTAGTAACCCTGATAGCACTTATAAAGGAATAATTCCTCCAAGAGGAGATTTGCCTACTGTAAAAACGAGACCTCACGTTTGGGGAGGTATCACAGGAACTTATCCTGGAAGATATATCTTTAGTGATAATGCTAGATTTCCCATTATGACTTACAGTCAAATACAGTTTGTTAAAGCTGAAGCGCAGCTAATCAAGGGAGATATTAATGGAGCTCATGCATCTTATTTGAAAGCTATAAGAGGTCATATGGATTTTGTTAACAATTATCGAAATTTTGGAACGGAAACATTACCGGCAATAACACAATCTGAAATTGATTTATATCTAAATGGAAACAGTGTAGCTAAAACTCCGGCAGATCTTAAGCTTTCTGATATAATGGGTCAAAAATTTATTGCTCTGTTTGCATGGGGAGGTTTAGAAACTTGGGCTGACTTACGCAAATATCATTATGATACAACTGTTTTTATATCTTACAAACTGCCTGAACAGAATGAAATATATACTCAAAATCAAAGAAAGCTTGTGTATAGAGTAAGACCAAGATATAATTCTGAATATGTATGGAATAGAAGTGAATTAGAGAAATGGGGAGGAACAAAAGACGATTATCATACTGAAGAAATGTGGTTCAGTAAACCTTAATAATAAAACAAATAATAAAATGAGAAAAAATATAATTTTTTTACTTGTTCTTACGATATCCTTTATAGCTTGTAAGAAAAATGTGGTACAATATGGAGATTATGAAATTTTTGATGCTAGTAAATCGCTACTAAAAATTAATTATACATCTGCATACAGAAATAATGCTCCAGTAAGATTCAGACTTAATGATAAGCCTATTAGTGGGCTTGTTACTGCCAGATATCCATATCCTGGTGGGGGGTACAATACATCTGGACTTTCAACTCCGGATTATCTCCAAGTGGATCCTGGAGCATATAAGTTTACTGCTTCTGTTCCTCAAATTAATGATAATACTATAGATTCCTTATTAAGGTATACTACAAATCTAACTTTTGAGACTGGAAAAAAATATTCTTTGCATATTGCAGATACAGCAGAAAATATGAAGCATTTGTTGTTAGAAGATGATTTTACTATGCCTGATACTGCTACTTCCAGATATAGAGTAGTTAACTTAATGCCAGACGTTTCTGCAATTGATGTATATTGTGGAACTTTATTGGTGGCTGAGAATATTAAATATTTAACTGCTAGCAATTACTTTAATTTACACACATCTGAAGGGACTGCTGTTTGGTCGCTAAGGGAAACGGGTACGGGCGCAACGGGTAAAGTATTAGCTACATACAATAGTTCTAATACTAGGTTAATTAGAAGAAGTTACACCGCCTTTGCAATGGGATATAAAAGTATAACATCTACTAGTGATGTAAGAAGACCATTTATCTCATTCTACCTTGTAAGGTAAAGTTGCTTAACATAGTATAATTAATTATTACATTTATAAAACTGCTCTCATATAAAAATGAAAGCAGTTTTTTATTTGTATTTTATTTAGAAATTATTAATATTGTATAAACATTTTTTAACAATAATAGTTCTTTTATGAAAAAAACCTATGTACTATGTTTTTTGCTATTGTTTGTAAGTCTACAAATCAATGCACAAACTAAAACTATTACGGGGACTGTTTCCTCGTCAGAGAGTAATGCTCCGCTCTCTAATGTATCTGTCACTATTAAAGGAAAGACCACCGGAGTAATAACTACAGAAGATGGACAGTATTCTATTCACACTGCTGTAGGAGATATATTACAATTTATCTATGTAGGTTATGCTACGCAGGAAGTTGTAGTGGGTACTGTAGATGTTATCAATGTACAACTTTCAGTTACAGATTCTAATTTAGATGAAGTAGTTGTAGTAGGTTATGGTACACAAAGGCGATCTGATGTAACAGGCGCTGTTGCTACTATAGGTGGCGATGCTGTAGCCAGAGTACAAACTGCTAATCCTGCGCAGGCATTACAAGGACTTGCTCCCGGTGTAAATGTTGTAGCTAATAGTGGTGCACCCGGCAGCTCTGTAGCTGTACGTATTAGAGGAATAGCTACTGTGTTGGGCGGTGCAGAACCTTTATTTGTTGTAGATGGTGTACCCGTTTCAGATATTACATTTCTGGGCAATAATGATATCGCCTCCATTAATATCTTAAAAGATGCATCTGCAACGGCTATTTATGGTGCTCGCGGAGCTAATGGAGTAGTACTTATTACAACCAAACAAGGGCATAAAGGTACTGATGTGATCACATTCAATGCAAGCTGGGGAATACAAAGCGTAAATACCGACCTTAATTTGCTAACAGGCCAAGAATGGGTAGATCTACAAACCGAAATTAATAAAACACGCACCAAACCAATTGACCTTAGCAAAGCCAACCCTGCAATATCTACCAATTGGATGCAGGAAGTAACTCGCAAAGCTCCTATGCAAAGCTATGATCTGGGTTTCTCTGGAGGGAATGAATCTACAAAATACAATATTGCAGCGGGTTTCTTAGAACAGTTAGGAACTATTAAAAAGACCGATTATCAAAGATTAAATGCAAGAGTTGGGCTAGAGAAAAGAATGAATAAGCTTATCACTGTAGGGTTAAATGCTACACTATCTTCATCAAAAAGAAACAATGTTTTAGAAGGTAGTAATACCGTAGGCATTGTAAACTCTGCTATAAAATTAGAGCCTGTAATTCCTGTGAAAAATCCTGATGGTAGCTGGGGCTTTTCTAATTATATAGATTACCCCAATCCAGTGGCTGCAATTGAATTTACTAATAATGTTGATAAATCGCTTAGCCTGATTGGTAATATTTATGGTATTGTAAATATTATGGAAGGTCTTAACTACAAATTGCTTGTAGGTACTGATATGCGTCGTACAGATTCTTATGTTTTTGATCCTGTATATTATGTAAATAATTCACAACAAAATCCTATATCTAAAGTTACCAGAGGTAATTATAACAGAAATTATCTACTACTCGAAAATACGTTAAATTACAATAAAATATTTAATAGTGTTCATAGCTTAAACGCAATGGTGGGTTATACTTCAGAAAAAACAACATATGAAAATTTAGGAGCAAGTAAGCAAAATACACCTAATAACTCACCCGAAATGCAATGGTTAGATGCCGCTCAGCTAGCAACTTCTGCTGTGGCAACAGGAGGATTAGTTGAAAATAATCTCATCTCCTATATCGCTCGTGTAAATTATGGTTTTGACGATCGATATATACTTACAGCATCTATGCGTGCAGATGGTTCTTCAAGATTCGGTTCCGGCAACCGATATGGTTATTTTCCATCTTTTGCATTTGCTTACAAATTGTCAAACGAAGATTTTTTCAAACAATGGGATCAGAATGTCATCAATACTGTAAAGCTTCGTTTAGGTTGGGGTAGAGTTGGTAACCAAAATATAGATGATTATGCTTTTCAAAATATCATGAGTGCTAATGCACAATATGCTTATTTGTTTGGAATGCCCGAAGTTCTATATCAAGGATTAGTAGCTGTAGCAATGGGTAATAAAGATATTAAATGGGAAACGACACAATCTACCAATATAGGTATAGATATGGGTATGTTTAATAATAGGTTAAGTTTTTCTGCCGATTACTATCATAAGCTTACAAAAGACATGTTATTTAGAGAGCCAATACCTTATTATTTCGGTTTCGAGGTTGGTCCTATGAGTAACGTAGGTGAAGCAATGAACAGAGGCTTCGAATTTCAATTAGGATGGAGAGATAATATAGGCGATTTTAATTATAACATAGGAGCTAATCTATCAACTATTTATAACGAAATGCTTAGTATTGGTTCAGGAGTTCCTTTGGCTAGTGCAGCTATTAGAAATGGCTCAGCGGCGCTTACAAGAGTAGGTTACCCTATTGGTATGTTTTGGGGCTACAAGACTGCCGGTTTGGTAAATACTGCAGAGCAATTGGATGAGGTTAAAAAAATGCAGCCTAATGCAGGACTAGGAGATGTAATAT
>JAEWWO010000327.1 GCA_023396345.1 Bacteroidota bacterium | reverse complement strand
ATGTTGGTTAGTGCAGCAGCTTTGTCAAAACTTCTGTTGACATTTTCAAAAAAACTGATTTTGTTAGACATGGTTTGTTGTTTTATAATAATAAAATGCTGCACAACCGATGCAGCAAGTGTCTCCGAATTTATTTCTCTTCTTTTTCGAGCTTAGTAATTTTTCTGTCGAGAGAATACAGGTAGATAAACAATCCCGCAACTATCAGCACAACAACTGCCATTACAACATATATCTTACCACTTCCGTTCATAAAATCAGTTTCTGCGGCGGGAGTTTCCTGCGCATTAGCAGCCATACTGATACAGCTAATCACTAAAAAAAAGAATAGTCTTTTTATCCAATACATCTTAAAGAATTTTTATTTATTAAATTTTTTCTCGTACAACATTTTCACTCTTACTCTTAATGTGGCAACCCATATGCCCACCAATGTCCAGCCTATAAAAGCTGGAATCATCACCAGTTTCATAGTATCGGTACTGTCGTTGGGATTCAATGCCGGATTACCTTCGCTACCCTGCCCTCCCGGATGCAAACTCTCGGCAAAGCGGGGAAGAATCCAGATTGTAGGAAACAACATGCAATAGGCAAAAATATTATATACTGCACTTACCTTAGCACTTTTATCCATATCATTCATAGAACCACGCACTACAAAATAGGCGCAGTAAATAAGAATAGCGATAGCAGTACCCACCTGCTTGGGATCGCCGCTCCACGGAGCTCCCCACTGATAATTTGCCCAGATCATTCCCGTAAATAATCCTAAAAAACTATATAGCAAACCTGCACGTGCAAACTCCAGAGAGATAATATCGTGTTCCTGTTTCTGACTGTTTAAATATTTAATAGCATACACTACAGAAATAGTCAGCAATACCATCATACCAATCCACATGGGTACATGAAAAAATAAATTTCGTATGGATTCCTGCAATCTTCCGTCGAGGTTGGGTATATCAACCAAAAAGCCCATTGTACACACCCACATCATTATCACAAATGTGAGTATCTTCCACCAGCTGCTTCTCATTAACTTCATTAGTCGTTCAAAAATTTTTTAATACACAAACATAAATAAACTTTATAAAGCAAACAATTGTTATCACCAATATTTTTTATTCCGATGTTTGCCAGTCGGGCAACTGATTGATTTCGTGAAAAATACCTGTGTTTACCTGCCAGCCTTTTGTATAGGTTCCGTTGGTAATAAGCAAATAACTGCCCGATAACGTTCTGTTGTAATGCGACAATTGCTCAAACACCTGCACATCAAGCGGCACGCCCGGTTCTTTGCATTCCACTATTATCCAGGGTTGCATATTTTTGAAAACAACGATGTCGAATCTTTTTTTCAATTCGCCTATATGAATTGTTTTTTCAACAGCAATTACTTCTGCCGGATAATTCTTCTCCTTTATCATATAAGCAATAAAATTCTGCCGTACCCATTCTTCGGGAGTAAGCAGTATCCATTTGCGGCGAATGCTGTCGCAGATATAGGTGCCGGATTGTTCTTCTTTTATTTTAAATGCAGGAGCAGGATAATCAATTACTATCATCAGAAAATATAAAAATTGACATAAAAGTACGATATTAGCATAAATAATAAAGCTTTATGGATACAAGAAGTGAAATTGTTGCCGACTGGCTGGAACGCTATACCGGACAGAAACTTAAAAATTTTGGCGAGTATATTTTGCTTACCAATTTTGGAAACTATGTAGATTTGTTTGCCAAATGGCACAATGTGCATGTAGTAGGCAGAGACAAACCATTTACCTGCGCCACGGCAGACGATATTACGATTATCAACTTCGGAATGGGGAGCCCGGGAGCTGCAACCATTATGGATTTGCTTTCAGCAATAAAACCAAAAGCCGCATTGTTTTTGGGTAAATGTGGCGGACTAAAAAAACGCAATAAGCTGGGCGATTTAATTCTTCCGATAGCTGCCATTCGTGGAGAAGGTACATCTGACGATTATTTTCCGCCTGAAGTGCCCGCCCTGCCTGCCTTTGCTTTGCAGAAAGCCATATCAACCACTATTCGTGATTTTAAAGTAGACTACTGGACAGGTACTGTGTACACCACCAACCGCCGTGTGTGGGAGCACGATGCAGAGTTTAAAAAATATCTGATCAAAATAAGAGCCTATGCGGTGGACATGGAAACTGCCACCATCTTTACCGTTGGATTTTACAATAAAATACCAACAGGTGCATTGCTCTTAGTGAGCGACCAACCCATGATACCCGAAGGAGTAAAAACAGCTAAAAGCGATAAACTCATTACAAAAAACTATGTAGAAAATCATTTAAAAATAGGCATAGAATCCCTGAAACAATTAATCAACAACGGACTTACGGTAAGGCATTTAAGATATTGAGAAAGTTTGTAAGTTGAAAAGTTTTAAGTTATGGGGGTTGGGTTATAGGTGATGAGTATTAAGTTTTATTTCTTACGATTTTTTCGCAAAGACGCTCAACATCACTGTGAGGAATGAAGCGAAACGTATTGACGAAGCA
The DNA here is from genome assembly GCA_023396345.1 of Bacteroidota bacterium. GTDB lineage: Bacteria > Bacteroidota > Bacteroidia > Chitinophagales > Chitinophagaceae > Haoranjiania. The sequence continues at coordinate 5,056 of JAEWWO010000327.1, read as the reverse complement.
GTCTTTTTTAATGAAGAATTAATAATGAATAATGAAAAATAAAGTAAATCAACAACCTACAAGCAGTTGATTTACAACGGATATCTGACAATCCGGAAAAATAATAAAATGAAAACAGAGCATTTTCTCTATATTTTAATTGCTTGTTTTGTAGTAATTGGATTTATAGGATTAATCCTTTATACACAAGACAAAAAGCCTAATCTTAACAATACCGGAAAGTATGTAGGTAGAGGAGTTCTTTATATTATTGTGCTGATACTTTTTCTGCTTCAGAGCCGGGGAGATCATAATTATTCTTTGTGGAGTGAACAAAGATTTTGGACAAAATATCATTTGCCTCAAATTGATTCTACTATGTTTTACGATTATTCATCCAAATCAGAAGAAAGATATATATCTTATTCCACAGACAGTATTCTACATTTCAGCAAATCAATTGAGAAGGATATTTTTGATATATATAGTGTCACTGATGAATTTATTAATCAAAAAGAGAACTTACTACTGAATAGTAAATTTATTGTCCCTAATATTTTAAGAGATTCAGTAAGATATTTTACAATGTCTCAATGGCGTCAAACTAACTCAGTTGTTGATACAATATCTAAAGCTCAATTTGACAGCACTATCTACGCTTGGGGATTATCAGATAATTTGTACAAAGTATTTGAAACCTCTCGAAAATAAATCTCCACCACGTTACGATTTTTTCGCAATAACGTACAACGTCACTGCGAGGAATGAAGCGTAGCGTAGTGACCAAGCAGTCTTTTTTAATAAATAAGGAATAATTAATAATGAACAATGAAAACGCCCTCTATTCCACATTAATATATCGTACATTTGCTCGATTTTTATAATTTGTGAAAGAAAATAAAATATAAATCATTATTTCACGTTATTACATCTGTAATCAGCAGAAAACATTTAAAATCAGGCATAAAAACACATTATGGCAGGAGAGAAATTAAGACCGATAGACAGAATACTGGAAGTTCTATATTCATTGGCCGCAGTACCCGTACTTTTGGGTGCTCTTTTTAAAATCACACATAAATCTCCTATCGGCGATCCTAACACATGGCTGGAAGTGGGTTTGTACACAGAAGCTTTTGTGTTTTTGACCTTTGCTCTGCGCTATGCCTTCTTCCCTCCTAAAAAAGTGGATGAACTGGGTAATTCTGCCGATGACAACGGACACGACAGAGTGATTGTAACCGGCAGCGGTGGCGGCTCTGTGATTTCGGGAGGAAATTTGCAAGGTGTTCCTGCTGTTGCAGTAGCCGGTGGTGGCGGAAGCACATACGTTCCGCAAGGACAAATGGACAGACTGTTTCAGCATACAGATATCACGCCTGAATCTATCCAGAAACTCAGTGACGGATTTAAGTCGCTCGAAAATACTTTGAGCAAACTCAGTAGCGCATCGGGAAGTATTGTAAATACTGACGAATATGCTCAAAAAATGCAGGAAGCTACAACATCGCTCAATAACCTGAATACTTTTTACGGTAAACTTTCCGAAGCTTCTGCAGCTATTGCAGACAGTGCAGAAGACGCACAAAAAACGCAGAAGGAAATGGCTGCCCTTGCCACCAATCTGGCTAAACTGAATCAAATTTACGGCGGTATGATTACTGCTATGCAAGGTAAAAACAGCTAAGACAACAAACCCGAAAAAGTAAATCTAAAATAAACGAATTGAATTATGGCTTTACCTCGTGAGCCGCGGCAGAAGATGATTAACCTGATGTATTTGGTGCTGACAGCATTGCTGGCACTGAATGTATCGTCCGAAATACTGAACTCCTATAAAACCATCAACCAAAGTTTACTCAACTCTAATGCAACGGTTGACAAAAAGAACCAAACTATTTTTACTTCTCTTCAGGAAAAATTAAACGACCCCAAATCACGCGAACTGGCTCAGGTATGGGAACCTAAAGCGCAACAGGCAAGAGAACTTTCCTCTGATATGGTTGCCTATATCGAAAGTCTGAAGAACAGAATCATTGGCGAATCTAACTTAGATAAGGAAACCGGAGAATATGAAGAAGGAAATACAGATGTACCAACAAGATTACTGGTTGAAGAAAAATACGGTAAGGAGTTATTCAATAAATTAAAAGAATATAAAACCAGTTTGCTGGCTATTCATCCTGATATCCAGTCCACATTTGAAAACTCTCTCCCCATTGATTTATCTATGCCAAAAGTGGATGATAAAAGCAACAATACCTGGGAAGCAGCTTATTTCAGAATGACACCAACAGTTGCAGCAGCCACCATACTCACGAAATTTCAAAACGATATTAAAAACTCCGAAGCGCAGGTTGTAGAATACTGCCACAACAGAATTGGTCAGGTGCAGGTAATTTACGACCAGTTTCAGGCACTGGCTGTTGCCAATGCACAATATCTGTTGCCCGGACAGGAATTCTCCATTACCGCAGGTATTGGCGCATTCAGCAAAGATGCCCGACCTAATGTAACTATTGATGGCGCACATGTTCCGCTTAACGCCGACGGACTTGCAGAATACAAAACCGTAGCGGGAAGACCGGGTACTTATACAAGAAGAGTGAATGTATCATTTGTAAAACCGGATGGCACTACCTCTACCCTTACCAAAGATATCACTTACGTGGTAGGTTCGCCTACAGGCTTAAACGTAAGCTTTGATGCCGTAAAAGTTTTGTACATAGGATTAGACAATCCGGTATCTGTAGGTGGTGGAAGCGGTAGTAGTGCCGATAAACTTCGTGTATCTATCAACAACGGTACGGTAACTCCGCAAGGCAATGGTAAATTTTTAGTAAGAGTAACACGCGCAGGCAATGCAACCATGACCATATCTGACGGTAAAACTACTATTGAGGAACAAGTACGCGTAAGGTCTGTACCGCCACCGATTGCAATGGTGGGTGCAAGCAAAGGAGGCAGAATGCGTGTAAGTGATTTTAAAGCGCAAAGTGGTGTGCGTGCAGAGTTGGAAAACTTTATTTTTGAAGGTGTACGCTTTAACGTAACCGGCTACACCATTACGTTTAACGGAGCAGGCTTTCCTGAATTTATGTACAGAGCTGTATCAGGCAATTCATTTGCACCTGCGGCATCATTGATAGAAAGAGCCAGACCCGGCACAACCATTACCATTGACGAAATAAAAGCTTCAGGACCCGGCGGCACAAGAACACTGGCGCCTATTGCATTTAATTTGTATTAGGATAAAGAAGAAAAATACTTTTTTGCCAATAAAAAACTTTTCGCATACCTATTTTAAAGTGTGAAAAAATTCCTGTTTAATATTTGAGTTGTCTCTTGTCAAAAAATAATTTAATGACAAAGTTAGATATTTTCGGTATATCTTATCGCTCCTCTCTCTTTAAATTATAAAAGTCTAAATAGAGAGTTTGATTATTGTGTTCAATAAAAAGTCCGGTCTTATTCACTTTGGCATAGGCAGTACTGAAACGGGGATAATTATTATTTACTATAATATTATTTACAGCAAAATCTTTCTGATAATTCAATTCCAATTTTTTATTTTCAGAATGATAAATTAATTGTTTCTGCTTAGCATTATAGCTTACTTTATTTTGAAGGATTCTCTTTTTAAATTCATTGAAAGAACCGTCTGTTTCTGAACTGCCTGCCTGCATAATCCAGAAAGTATTTTTCCCCTGTTGAATTAATTCTTCATTTTTTTCATCTCTGTAACTTAATTTATTGTAAGCAATCAATGCTACATATGTATTTTCCTTCCTGCCAAATGCATAATTATTTTCTATGTATACTGTATCAAATTTTTCTTTTGGAAAATAAGCATACGTATAATCAGGCAGTTCTTTCTCCATCATATTTTTATACTTATCAATTGCATAAATCGCCATACTTATATTTTCATTCTGTACTACATGCGGTAATCTGCCATAGCCTACCCAATAGTTTGGTGAATGAATATCTACATTTTTTTCTCTCGCAGGGTGTGTATGAAATACGCTGAAATGATTGCCCACATTCATTCCTGCAATATGATGCTGATCGGCATATGTACCCGGATGATAATTTTGTACACTATACAGTGAATAATCTTTCGTTTTGTAAGTATACGTATTCGCCTCCTGAATGGCTTTGCCCTGCTGTGGAATATTCAGCAAGCGTACAATCAAAGGTTCCAAATGCAGCCATCTTATAAGTGTAAAATCCAGCATCTTTAAATCTTTCAGAAAATCATTAGAGAACATATTATTTTCTCTAACAGTCTGCATCGTATTTCTTATAATCTGTGGATTTACAAAGGCTTCCATTCCCCACTGCATCATCATTCCTTTTTCATCTGCTTTATTGTATTCCGATTTTTTGAATTGGTTGAGATTCATCCCGTTTTTTTGTTGGGTAACAATATTGCCAGTATCTCTTGCAATTTCTTTAAAAACCTGCGGCAGCTTATATTCTGTGTTATACAATCCATTCAACAAACCATGATGTACTTGCAGACTATCCTCTTTTAAAAGATTTACGGCACCACCCAGATTATTTTGCGTACCCGTTCTGTTGTCTTTATATGCCCTGCCACTTACCGTAGTGAAAAAGTAATTATTGGATTGTGTGCTTATATCATAGAACAACAAATCAAGTACAATCTGTGATTTTATTTTTATTTCTTCATCATCTGTATAATCTATTAAATTAATCAGTGCTGCTATATCTTCAATGTAATAAGTTCCTGAATAAAATTCCGTAAAACCATGCAGCCATCGCATTTCCAGCCAATCAAGAATACGTTGGCGTGCTTTGTTTTTATGTTGTTCGCCTGTAAGATTGCTGTTTGTGAAAATTTTATCGCTATACAAATTACAAATTAAATATTCCGCTGAAGCAAAGAGTATCTGATGATTTTCGCTCCAGTAGCACATCGAATTTTCTCCGGGCTCATCCATCCAATAACGAAACCCAAGCAATACTTCATCTATATTTTTACGAATATTTGCAGGTACTTTATCCGGGTATTCATACAAAATTCTAATCAGATTTACGAGTTTAAAATCAG
>JAEWWO010000309.1 GCA_023396345.1 Bacteroidota bacterium | reverse complement strand
GTATTTTTAATGCGGGCAGATATCAATCAAAAAAATAAATAACACATCAGTTATCACTATATATTTTTATAATTAAAATTCGGTTTATTATGCAAAAACACAATCTGGTAGCAACATTTTTTTTATTCGTAATCAGTTTCTTCTATATAAGTCAAGCAACTGCACAGCAAATTAATTTTTCATCAGAACTCAATCGTTTATACAGTATTAAAGAGTTGCCCAAATACATGGAAAGCTCAATAGTAAAACAGTTTTCGTCTTACGACCGCACTGGAAAAAATAATGATGGGTTTGAAGGAACTTATTCATTTATAAGAAAAAACAATGACGGCTCTTTGGTGGTTTTTGAAACCGAAGGAAAAGGGGTGATAGAAAGATTGTGGACACCCACACCTACAGAAGATACACTCGATTTTTATCTTGACGGAAGTGCTACCCCTACTTTCTCTGTTAAATTTAATGATTTGTTCAATGGTAAAGTTTATCCGTTTATACCGCCGCTTGTTGGACAGCATATTGTAGGCGGCTACTATTCTTATTTACCTATTCCGTATAACAATGGATGTAAAATTGTTTTCAGAGGTGAAAAAATGTTGTTCTATCAGTTTCAGTACAGAGAATATCCCGATAGTTATCAGGTGAAAACTTTCAATCCAATGAAAATGACAGTTGAAGAAGACCGTGAACTAAACAGATTGGTAAGATTGTGGAATTATGAAAACCGAGATGCCAGAAGCTTTTACGGAAATAATATTTCGTCCGTGGCTAAAAAGTTTGCGCTTAATCCGGGCCAGAGTCATACTATTGCAAATTTAAAACAGGGAGGAAGAATCTTAGGAATTGAATTTGATCCGGCTAATGTGTTTGAAGGAATGAACAAGCAACTGGATTTAAAAATTACCTGGGACAATGAAAAAACACCGGCAGTACATGTGCCTGTAGCTGACTTGTTGGGTTATGCCTTTGGAACGCGCTCCATGCGTGGTTTACTGGCAGGAGTAAACTTTGCTAATAAAGCTTATTTTTATTATCCAATGCCGTTTGATAATGCAGCAAAAGTTGAATTAGTTTACAGAAATATTCAGGGTGCAAAACCATTAAACATTACCTCAAAGGTTTATTACAGCAACGATAAACGCGATAAAAATAAAGAAGGAAAATTTTATGCACTCTGGAAACGCGAAGAACCAGCATTGGGCAAACCGTATGTTTTTCTGGAAGGTGATGGTAAAGGGCATTACGCAGGAACCGTATTGCATAGTCAGGCAACAGACTTTGTAACATTTACGGAGTTTTTTGAAGGAGATGACAGTACGGTTATTGACGGTCAGTTGACAGCCCATGGTACAGGTTCTGAAGATTACTTCAATGGCGGATGGTATGCGCAACCGGGCGGTTGGGTAGAGAAACTGGGCGTGCACTTGTCCGGTTGTTTAGATTATTCTTTACCGTTAAGTCGCACGGGTGGTTACAGATTTTTTGTGAGTGATAAAATGCCTTTCAATAAAAGTATACATCACAGCATGGAGCATGGTCCTGAAAATAATAACAGACCTGTTGATTATATTTCTGTTGCTATGTATTATGCAGATGCGCCTATAGCACAGGGGATGGTTCCTGATAATGCATTGACAAAAGTTTTTGAACCTGATACTTATACTTTCTATTCCAGATTAATGGAGCACCTTACTTACAGCAAAGATATTGCTTTAAGAGGTGGCGGATCGGAGTTTAACGGTAAAGACGGGTTAATGAATATAGATGTTACCGATGTTCCGGCAGGTAGGTACAAGGCTTACGTGCATACAGCACAGGATACACCGGATGCTATGCAAGTAGGCATTAAACAAAAAGATGGAAAAATCGTGTGGACGGATATTAAAAACGTAAAAGGCAGAACAGATGTTTTCATTGGAAATGCAGATGTGTCGCCGACAAAAGAGCCGCTTGAAGTTTATTTTAAATCAAATAAAAACAGTAAACTCGTATTTGAACGTGTATCTTTGAAAAAATAAAACCGATGAATAAAATAATCTTATTGTTGAGTCTCTGTTTCTTCTTAATATCCTGCTCTGTTAAGCCTACGGCAACAAACGGTTATGATTTACGAGATAGTATTTATACGCAGAATGGTTATACTCTGCGCTTTGAAAACAACTCCGGAGATTTTGCATACTCAACAAAAGATAAATTCATTAAAACATTTTTTACGGTATATCCGCAGCTGGTAAAAGATTTTAATCCTGAGGCTCCAAAAACGGTTTATTTTAAAGTAGATACTTCTTTTGTACAGTATCCCGCAGCAGCCTTTGGTGGAAGAATCAGTTACAGTGCTGACTGGTTCAAAAAACATCCGGAGGATACAGATGTGGTTACGCATGAAGTAATGCACGTGATACAAAGTTACGGAAACACAAATGGTCCGTGGTGGGTTACAGAGGGCATCGCCGACTACGTAAGACATAAATACGGACTGAATAATGAAGCTGGAGGATGGTCGTTAACACCTTTTAATTCTTCTCAGAAATATGACAACGGCTATCGTATTACTGCCAGATTTTTTCTTTGGTTAGAAAATAATATCAAACCCGGTATTGTAAAAACACTCGACGAAAGAATGCGTGCGCATACTTACAATGATAATATTTGGGAAGAATTAACCGGTAAAACAGTGACAGAGCTTTGGAAGCAATATAGTCAGAATCCTGCCGTGTAGTTTTTTATTATGCGTTATAAAAAAATAATAAGAGCAGTATCATACACTATATTGGTACTGCTTTTTGTTACAGTAACAATAGATTTTATGCGTATTTCTTCGTACAATGTATATGTACGTAATCCAATTGAGCCTATAGTTACGTATGAAGAAATGATTTACCGCGATTTGCAACTGGTTAAAACGC
>JAEWWO010000217.1 GCA_023396345.1 Bacteroidota bacterium | reverse complement strand
ACGAATATGCACGCCACGACAACCTACATAATATCCGGGACAGGGATATCCGTAAGACGGGTTGATAAGACCTTCATCCAATGTAACCAATGCGCCTAAGGGTTTAAATGTAGAGCCCGGAGGGTAAGTACCCTGAATAGCACGATTAAACATAGGTCGGGCAGTATCTAAAACCAATCTTCCGTAATTTTTTCTTCTTTCACTTGGCGAAAGCAAATTGGGGTCATAGTTTGGAGCCGTTATCATAGCCAGTATGCCTCCTGTTTTTGGATTGATAGCTACCGCAGCACCCAGTTTATTAGTAAATAATTTTTCGCCCAGCTCCTGCAATTCTATATCGAGGCTAGTGTATAAATTTCTTCCGGCTACGGCAATTGTATCGTATGCGCCATTATCGAAAGAGCCTATAATTCTTGATTTATTATCTCTGATAAGCTGCTGAACACCACGCTGCCCCATCAGCACTTTTTCATAGGTAAACTCCAGACCCGCCACACCTTTGTAATCGCCGGACTGATAACCTTCATCAGGGTGTTCTTCTAAATATTTTGCATCTACCTCTCCCAGTCTGCCTACAATATTTGCGGCAACTTTGTAAGGATAATGCCTGGTGGGTCTGTCCTGCAGATAAAAGCCCGGGAACTTGTAAATATTTTCATTGAGCGTGGCATACAATTTAGGAGACAGCAACGGCTCAAATGCGCTTGGCTTATAGTTTCCGTTTTTAATAATAGAGGTAAGCATTCTCTCACGATACTCCGCAGTATCTATATTTAAAATAGCGCAAAGTGCAAACGTATCAACACCTTTTCTTGCTTCAGACGGCACCACCATTAAATCGTAGGAAACTTCATTGGCAAGGATGACACGATTTTTTCTGTCGAAAATAATTCCTCTGTCGGGGTATACAACTCTTCTTGTGATAGCATTGCCTTGTGCCTGTAGTTTTAAATCATTGGAGAATAGTTGCAGATTAATAAGCTGTCCTATCATCACTAAAAAAACAGATACAATGATAATTGTAATAATTTTACTTCTTACCTGTAAGGTCTGCGGATTGAGCATTTAATAATATTTTTCCTTCTCACCAGCCCGTTAGCTGTAAAACCGGTTTTTTACAAAAATAGAAAAAAGATGCATAAACAATAATGCGATTATATTAATTAAGCTATAATATTTTTTTTAATCGGCATTAGTTTTAAACCTTCCTTTTCTGAACGCTAAAGCTTCGGCAATTAGTATAAGTACAATACTTAAAACAGTAGAAAGCGTAACCTTACCTATAAAGAAAAGAAAGTTTCCGAAACGCATCCACTCAACCAGCACAACAATAAAATGATGGGCAAAGGTGAGAATGAGTGCATAAATAAGATAAGGCTGAAAACCCATGCTCCGGATGCTCGGCTCGAAATAAGTAATCTCCACTTTTTCATGAGGCAACAAGGCATTGAGTATGTAGGGTCGCAAATAGGCTATAAACACACAGGCTGCGGCATACATGCCCATAGATTGTGAAAAGTAATCCATCGTTAATCCGAAAATAAAGGATATAATCAGTAACCAGTTTTTTGATATATCAAAAGGCAGCCATAAGATAAAAAGAAAATACAGCCACGGCTTAATATATTGATGCAATAAAGGCACTTTATCCAGAATAAAAGCCTGAATAAAAATAAACAATATAAAACGGATAATATTTTTAAGTAATACGCTCATTATCGTTTAACAGCACCTCCGCCTGCCTGCATTTCTTTTAATTTCATTGCATTTTCCAGTGCCTTTTGTTCATTGAACAATTGGTTTTTTATAATATATCCGTACTGCAAACTTCTGAAGTTAACGCCGGGCTTTACTTCAATTTTATGGAAGCTTGTAGTCTGATCTTTCTTAACGGCAGTAACAGTACCAATGATAAGTCCGGTAGGGAAGTTAGGCGATATATTGCTGGTAACTACGGTATCTCCCACCCTGACAGGAATGATGCGCGGAATTTCTTTCAGCTCAACTCTGTCGGGCGACTCCCCGTCCCATACAACGGTACCGGTAGTATTATTGCTAAGCAGCATGGCACTAATGCGACTGTTATGATTAAGCATACTCATAACAATAGAAAAGTTAGAGCTTACCGAAATTATTTTCCCTATCACTCCCTGCGGACTTGTAACCGCCATATCCACCGCTATGCTGTCGTTAGTACCTTTTTGAAGCGTGATATAATTATTTTCTAAGGAAATTGAATTGTTGACCACCTTTGCCGGCAAATAACTAAACTGCTGATAAATGCGCATACCCGAAGTATCGCGCAACAGCGAATCTCTCAAAACTGCCGTAGAATCTGTGTTTAAAGAATCCATTGCATAAATGGAAGCTGATAGTGCATTGCGCAATTTTGTATTTTCATCAATCAAAGCTTTGTTGGTGCTTTTGAGATCAAAGAAATATTGTACATCGTTATATCTGCGCTGCAATCTCCCTACATATTCATTAAACACATTGGAATATGCCGCAGCATAACTATCGTTATATCTTACTAAAAAAGAAATACATAACCCTTCTAAAAACAAGAAGAGAAAGAATGTAAAGTATTTCCTTAAAAATAAAATAATGTTGCGCATAACTATCTGTGGAAAGATAAATGTAAAAAGTCAAAAGCAAAAAAAATCTGATGATATTTTACTTTTGACTTTTATAAAATTTTCAGTTTTGCATTATCTCATTATAAACGGATATCTCTGGTAATTTTTCAACGCTATACCTGTGCCGCGTACAACACTTTTCAGCGGATCGTCGGCTATATGTACTGGCAGTTTAATTTTCTGGCTTAATCTTTTGTCCAGACCTCTCAGCAATGCCCCGCCACCCGTCAGGTACAAGCCTCTGCGGTAGATATCGGCAGACAATTCAGGAGGTGTAGTTTCCAATGCTCTCAGAATTGCTTCTTCAATTTTAAAGATAGATTTATCCAAGGCTTCGGCAACTTCCTGATAGCTTACCATAATTTGTTTTGGTACACCTGTAACCAAATCTCTACCGCTTACGGGTAAATCATCCGGCGGATTATCCAAATCTTTTAAAGCCGCTCCTAATTCTATTTTTATTTGTTCGGCAGTACGCTCACCAATCAATAAACTATGATAGCGACGCAGTGCTTCCATAATATCTGCAGTAAATTCATCGCCCGCAATACGAATACTCTGGTCACAAACGATACCTGCCAAAGCAATAACCGTAATACCTGTGGTACCACCACCAATGTCGATAATCATATTACCTACAGGCTCTTCCACATCAATTCCGATACCGATAGCTGCCGCCATAGGTTCATCTATCAGATACACTTCTTTAGCTCCAGCCTGTGCAGCACTGTCTCTTACGGCTCTTTTTTCTACTTCGGTGATGCTCGATGGGATACAGATAAGCATTCTCCAACTGGGAGGAATGATAGGTTTTTTAGTATGCAGCATTCTTATCAGCTCTCTGATCATGAGTTCTGCCGCATTGAAATCTGCAATCACTCCGTCTTTTAAAGGACGAATGGTTTTAATACTTTCATGCGTTTTTTCGTGCATCAGCAATGCCTTTTTCCCCACGCCCAAAACTTCCTTTGGGTTGTTTCTGTTCAAAGCCACAATAGAAGGCTCGTTAACGACAATCTCGTCGTTGTGGATAATAAGGGTGTTGGCGGTACCCAAATCCATTGCTATTTCCTGCGTGAAAAAATTAAATAATCCCATTATATTAAAAATAAATCTTTTTTATTAAAATTAGTCTGCAAAATGAATTAATATTTCTGAATTTACCAAACTAATATTAAAATTTACAAACAAATTGGAGTAATAATTATTAGTTATGCAAGTTTACGTGTTTATTTCTGTTTGCAAATAAGATTATTTTAGATTTAACAAAAGAGAAATAATTGTGTTCTCTCGTTTATTTTCTATGTTCAAATATTCGCCTGATAATTTACGTTGCGACCTTTCCCCTGCATAATAAGAACACCTTTATCAAATAAATCCTGAAGGTCACGGGTAGCTGTTGCTTTGGATGTTTTGGTGATTGACATATATTTTTTTGCTGTCATACCTCCTTTAAAAATTTCATTGTCAGTCATTTTTTTTAATACTTTCTGCTGGCGGTCATTCAATTCGCTACCGTATTTTAAAAAGAAATTAGCCTTTTTTACCGTAAACAAAATTACCTCTTTAGCTTGTCTGAATGCTTTAATAATTGTGAGAGAAAAATACTGTATCCACTCTGTAACCTCTAAAGAAGACTGAGCTTTTTTCAATTGCCGGTAATATTCTTTTTTTTCTTTTTCTATAATAGTGGAAATACTTACCGGAAGTGTATTATGTAAACTTTGAAATAAACATTTTTCAGCCAAAGCGCGTCCTATACGCCCATTTCCATCCTCAAAAGGATGAATAGTTTCAAAATAAAGATGTGCAACAGAAGTTTTGATTAATATCTCTGTAAAATCATTTACTGAAACTGCAAAATCATTGTACCATTGCACAAAGCTTCTCATTTCTTCCGACACTTTCGCAGAAGGAGGAGCTTCAAAATGTACCGTTTCTTTACCGTAAGCTCCGGAAATTACGCGCATAGGCAATTTACCTTTACGATACGTGCCGCTGTTGATAATTTCAATATCTGAAAAAAGTGTATTGTGCCAGTCCTTGATTTGTTTTTCAGTTAGTTTTTTTGAAAAAGATAATCGCATATCTGCCATCAACCGACCAATGTTTTCTGCTTTTTTATCCTTGATTTTTACTTTACGTACATTCAGACCTAAGTGATTCCGAATAGAGGACATTACCTCTTCCCGACTCATATACTCACCTTCTATTTCCGATGTTTTCATTGCTTCGGAAATCATCTGTTTTAAAACACTTCTTTCTTTTTCTTCTTCGCTTATTCCTAAAACCAGTCCTCCGAGTTCTCCAAACAGTACAGCAAACTGCCGGGACAAATCAGTAAGTACTGTTCTATCA
>JAEWWO010000124.1 GCA_023396345.1 Bacteroidota bacterium | reverse complement strand
ACCACAGGTAGCCTTTTTTTGTATCCATCCAGTCAACAAATTTTCCGGCAAACAACATGGAAACAGCATAAAAAATAGAAAATAATGCAGTAATATTTCCATAATCATTATTCGTCCAGTGAAATTCAGGAGCTATAAAATCTTTCCATGTGAGAGATAATACCTGTCTGTCGAGATAATTAATAGTAGTTGCCAGAAAAAGCATAGTACATATAACCCATCTGTAATTTGTCTTTTTCTGTCCTGCGGAGTTATTCATGATTAGATATTTTAATGATTATTGCGCGCCTGCTGAATGTAATCAAGTGCTTCTTTACATTTATCAGTTATTGCCTGCCAGTTTTTATTTTGTATCACGTCTTTTGGAAAAAGCAAAGAACCCATACCTACACAGGTAACACCTGCTTTTACCCAGGCTGTCAGGTTTTCTTTTGTAGGCTCTACAGCACCCGTAACCATTAGCATTGACCAGGGTAAAGGACCTAAAACATTTTTGATATAAGAAGGACCGCCAACATTGCCTGCGGGAAATACTTTTACCAGATCGCAACCTGCTTCCTGCGCATTACTTATTTCAGTTACAGAGCCTGTGCCCGGTGAATATGGCACCAGTCTTCGGTTACATACTTTAGCAACTTCAGGATTAAAGCAGGGACCTACAATAAAGTTTGCACCTGATTGTAAATACAAAGCTGCAGTAGGTGCATCAATTACAGAGCCTATACCCAGTATCATTCCGGGTAATTCTTCATTGGTGTATTTAATAAGCTCGGCAAATACTTCGTGAGCAAAATCTCCGCGATTGGTAAATTCAAATGCTCTTACCCCACCTTCGTAACAAGCTCTGATAACTTCCTTTGCCACTGCTGCATCTTTATGGTAAAAGACAGGTACCATGCCTGTTTCAGCCATTGCAGCAATCACTTGTAATTTATTGTATTTCATTGTATATTTTTTTATCCTCCTTTCTAAATACTTCGTACTGAGTACTTTATCTGACTACCCTTCCGCTTCCGTCTCCCTTCATCAGATTTTCTACTTCTGCAACTGTTACCAGATTGAAGTCTCCGTAAACAGTATGTTTCAGGCAGGATGCTGCAACTGCAAAATCCAAAGCTTTTTGGTCATCATCTGTGTAGGTCAACAATCCGTATATCAATCCGCCCATAAAGGAATCTCCGCCTCCTACTCTGTCTACAATGTGTGTAATATCATATCTTTTAGACTGATACAATTTATTATTACTGTACAATACGCCTGCCCACGTATTGTGATTGGCATTTACAGAACCTCGTAAAGTAATAATTACCTTTTTTGCCCGTGGGAATTTTTGCATCAATTGAGTACAAACAGATTCAAATTCTCCTGCATTTACTTCTCCTCCCGTGTGTGCTACTTCAAATCCTTCCGGCTTAATGCCAAATACTTTTTCTGCATCTTCTTCATTACCCAAAATTACATCGCAGCCTTCTACTAATTCGGGCATTATTTCTGATGCAGCTTTTCCATATTTCCATAAGTTTTTTCTGAAGTTTAAATCGCAGGAAACCATCACGCCCATTTCATTTGCTGTTTTAATAGCTTCGAGACAAGCATCTGCTGCACCTTGGGATAATGCCGGCGTAATACCGGTCCAGTGAAACCAGGATGCATCTTTCAGTACTTCTTTCCAATTCACCATGCCGGGAGTTATTTCTGCAATGGAAGAATGCGCACGGTCATAAACAACTTTGCTGGGTCTTGCAACAGCACCCGTTTCAAGAAAATAAATACCAACTCTTTCGCCGCCTCTGAGAATATGATTTACGCCTACATTATGTTTTCTCAGGTTTGCGATACAGGATTCTGCAATATCATTTTTAGGTAAGCGTGTCACAAACTCTGTCTGAAAGCCATAGTTGGCAAGGGATACAGCCACATTAGCTTCTCCACCGCCAAATGTTGCAGTGAAACTATCTGTCTGTATAAATCTTTGATATCCGGGAGTAGCCAGTCTTAGCATAACTTCTCCAAATGTTACAATCTTTTTATTCATATTAATAATACTATTTTAAATCTAAAAATGAAACAACATTATTATAGCATACATCTTTCACTATATTGCCCACCCAAACTTCATCGTTGGGCAGTAATCCTTCTTCCATTTCTTTTCCTAATATATTACACAGCAATCTTCTGAAATACTCATGGCGAGGGAATGACAGAAAACTTCTGCTGTCTGTCAACATTCCTATAAACGTACTTAATACACCAATGCTGGAAAGTGCATTTATTTGTTTGGTCATTCCATCCAACTGATCTAAAAACCACCATGCAGAGCCAAATTGTATTTTTCCTTTTACACTACCATCCATAAAGTTTCCTGCCATCGCAGCAAACACTTCATTAAATGTAGGATTTAAATTATAAATTACTGTTTTTGTAAGCTGATTTGTTTTGTCGAGTTCATTAAGACAAAGCGATAAATTCAATGCCTGTTTTTCATCGCCGATAGAATCAAATCCTGTATCGGGTCCTAAAGATGCAAACTGTCTTGTGCTATTGTTTCTCATCGGTCCGAGATGAAATTGCTGTACCCATCCTTTAGCATAATACAGTTTACACAACTCAATCAAAACCGCACCTTTAAAGCCTTCGGGATTTGAAAATGTATCTTTATTTTCATTCGA
>JAEWWO010000119.1 GCA_023396345.1 Bacteroidota bacterium | reverse complement strand
CAGCTACGCCATGCGGACCATAACCTTCATACAAAACCTCATCATAATTAGTGGTATCTTTTCCTAAAGCTTTTTTAATAGCAGCCTCTACCCTGTCTTTGGGCATATTTACACTCTTGGCGTTTTGTATACAACGTCTTAAAGCAGGATTATTGTCAGGATCTCCACCGCCGGCTTTAACGGCAATATTAATTTCTTTCCCAATTCTTGTAAACTGTTTAGCCATTCTGTCCCAGCGGGCAAACATTGTGGCTTTTCTTACTTCAAATATTCTTCCCATTGTAGAAATCTTTTGTGGCGCAAATGTAGGAAAATAACCTTTATAATGAACAATGAAAAATTAATAATTAAAAATGATACAGTTTTCAACATTAAAATGGTGAAGAAATTTCAGCATAGAAATCATCCCATTTTCTCTGACTTAACATGCAATGCAAATTCTTTATTCATATACTTCTACATAATAAATGCTACATCAACCTTCCCATAATTCCAGTATTTCTTCTGCATGATTTTTAGTGTCCGGCTTATTGATAATGTGTTTTATCACGCCTTTTTCATCTATCAAAAAAGTAGTACGATGTATGCCGTCAAACTCTCTACCCATGAACTTTTTAGCACCCCATACGCCAAATTTATTAATTACATCTTTGTCTTCATCAGCAATTAAAGGAAAGGGCAAATCAAACTTCTCTTCAAATTTTTTATGACTTTTTACGCTGTCGGCACTTACCCCAATGATTGAAAATCCTTCATCAAGCAGAAACTCATAATTATCTCTGAGGTTGCAAGCCTGTGCGGTGCAACCCGGCGTATTATCTTTTGGATAAAAATAAATAATGAGTTTTTTTCCTTTATAATCTTTTGAAGAGATTACATTCTGATTTTGATCAACGCCTTTAAAATCGGGCATTTTATCTCCTTCTTCCAATTGAGTCATGTATGTTTATTTAAGATTTGTTGATATTAAATTCTCTGATGGTTTTGTTGCCTGCAACATCTTCCACGCTCACTACCAGTTTACTTTTTCCTTTAGGCAAATAATCGTCTACTTTATAAGTAAAGGTATTACCTTTTCTTTTAAAGAGCAACCACTGGTCACCGGCATACACATTAAAGCTTCTGATAGTACCTAAATTGTCCGATGCACTCATTCTTAAAATACTGCCGTTTTTTACAGTCATACCCTCTTTTACATTTCCTACTGATATAACCGGTTTGGTTTCGTCTTTCACTAAAGACACATTTCCAAGACGATTAAAATGTCCTATCATTACATCTCCGTCCCACAAACCTTTATCCAGTGTTTTATAAGAACCGCTAATCAATTGCATTACGGTTTTGTCTTTAGCAGAAACATCCTTTGTTTTTATTCCGATAGAATATTCATCGTGAATGGGGATATAAGAATTATCCAGCTTGATAACATTAGAAATTCCTGATGAGGTGATTTCCTTCATATCAAAATTAAAATAATCGTAGAATGCATTGGGAGAATAAATAAATTCGCCAGAAGGAGTATTTAATCTTCCGGGACGTCCGGGATAAACGGTAGCCAGATTTTTGGGAAAGGTAAGTTCTTTGTTTAACGCCGCATCATACTGAATGGTAAAGCTGATAGTGGTAGCATTACCTTTTGTATCTTCAAGCACCATTTTTATTTTGCGTGGTTGTCCGTCGCTCAAATCCACAACACCATCTCCCGGACCTGAAAATATATCCAGTTTATTACCAGGCAATATACTTAAATGCTCTACATAAGGACCGCCCTGTAATTTTTTCTTATAATCAATCCCTGCATTCATATAGCGTTGCTGATCAAATGGAATATCGTTAAGTACAGATACTATTTCCTCCTGATCATCTACATACAAAGTGGCTTTGTAAATACCAAATTTAAAAGATGAGGCAGAGGTTTTATCCTCTCCGTGATAACCAAAACTTACTGACGGGCTTCCTGTTTTTACTGTGCCTCCCGAGACCGTACCAATATTGCCCGACAAGGAAATTCTTTGTGCAGCAGCCTGATAGGTACTGTACCTTCTATCATAATAATATAGTCCGTATATTTCGGGACGCATATTATCTGTAATTCCTAGACCAAATAGCATTGGATTGAGACCATTATTAGTAATTGCATCACGAATTTCAAAATGCAGATGTGGACCTGCTGAACCACCTGTGTTTCCACTATAACCAATAAATTCACCTTTCTTTACAGGAAATAATCCATCAGGTACTCTAATATCCTGTGCCCAGCTTTTGTCTTTATACTGTTTAGCTTCCAGATATTTCATAAGCTGTGCATTAAAATCGTTTAAATGACCATACAACGTTTCCATTCCATTCGGATGCTTAATCATAAGCATATTTCCATAGCCTGTGTGAGAAACAAAAATTCTGCTTATGTATCCGTCTGCCGCAGCAATAATGCGTAGATTCTCCCTTTGCTGTGTACGAATATCTATTCCCATATGGTAGTGATTGGTACGCAACTCTCCAAAATTGGCAGACAAAGAAACCGGAATATCTATAGGGTATATAAAATAATTCTGGGGATATTTTTGTGAAGATGCAGTAAGTACCGTAAGTAAAAATATACAACTAAATAAAATTCTCATGCGCTTATCTTTTCAATTTGTACAAATGTAAAAAATAGGATTTGCACTATCCTTTAAAGTTTATTAAGATTTTGCAAAATACTATATAATAATGAGTTTCTCGTTTTGAATGAAACTATAAATAAAGTAACTTTATAGAAATAATTAAACACTTATGAGCAGCATAATAAAAATGACAGAAATACCTTCGGCCTCAGCGGTTGCGTATCACAAGTTTATAGAGGGCTTTCCTGTATGGTGGCCAAGAGAATATACATGGTCTAAAAACAAACTGAAACTGATAACCATAAACACACACGAAAACGGCTTGTGCAGCGAGTTTGGACCCGATGATTTCCGTTGCGACTGGGGCAGAGTACTGGAGCTGGTGCCGGGTAAAAAAATTCGTCTTCTATGGCAAATAGATCATGCACGTGCTCCGCAACCCGATCCTGCTAAATGCAGCGAAGTAGAAATTACTTTTGATGACATTCATGAACATAGCTGCCAGCTAAAACTTGTGCACAGGCATTTTGATAAACACGAAGATAAAAATCATTTGTATTTTGAGGCTATGAACGGTCAACACGGCTGGGACTATATTTTAGGATGCTTTGTAGATTTTTGTTCAAATTAAGTTGCCTCTTTCGGCAATAAAAAATAACCGCCACAGAATTTATGGCGGTTATTTTTTTATGTATATGATTTCACCGAAAATTAAAATGGTAAATCATCGTCTATTTGAGAATCAGTAGCCATTGGTGTACTTCCAGAGTTGGATTCACCGGTTTCAGAAGATGCTGAAT
>JAEWWO010000086.1 GCA_023396345.1 Bacteroidota bacterium | reverse complement strand
AAGTGTAATGTTATTGATACTTTGCGGACTTTGTACTTCTATTATGTGGGGTGGTATATTTAATCTGGCTGTTGAAGGTTTAGGTAAATACACTTCTGCTGCATCCGGTATTTTTATGATGATGGTTTGCGGTGGCGGTATTCTTCCTGCTATTCAGGGTGCTGTTGCCGATTCTACAACTTATATGGCAAGCTTCTGGGTAATTGTAGCAGGTTTGGCATATTTGCTTTATTATGCATTGGTAGGCTCTAAAAATGTAAACTCTGATATTCCTGTTGATACAGCATCACCTTCAGTTCCTGCGGAAGAACCTGTTGCATAACAATAATTAATATTAACAATTTTAAATAATAAGAAATGAATGTAGAAACTGTTAGAGCGAAATTTAAAGAACACTTTGGTGAAGAAGGCTCTGTATATGCTTCTCCGGGCAGAGTGAATCTGATAGGTGAACATACCGATTACAACGGAAGCTTTGTTTTTCCGGGAGCGATTGATAAAGGTATGATTGCTGAAATAAAAACAAATGGTACGGATAAAGTAAGAGCTTATGCAATAGATTTGGATGAGTCTGCCGAGTTTGGTTTTAATGAAGAAGATCTTCCTTCTCAGGGCTGGGCTAAATATTTGTTTGGCGTTTGCAGAGAGATTATAAAAAGAGGCGGCAAGCTGGAAGGTTTTGACACTGCCTTTGCGGGTGATGTACCCTTGGGTGCAGGCATGAGTTCTTCTGCTGCTTTGGAAAGCACTTATGCTTTTGCTTTGAATGATATGTTTAACTTAGGTATTGATAAGTTTGAACTGGCAAGAATTGGTCAGGCTACTGAGCACAACTATGTTGGTGTGAAATGTGGTATCATGGATCAGTTTGCTTCAATCTTCGGTAAAGAAGGACATCTGATTCGTCTGGATACAAAGAGCATGGAATACGACTATTTCCCGTTTGATCCTAAAGGATATAAACTGGTACTGTTAGATACGGTTGTTAAACACGAACTGGCATCTTCTGCATACAACAAACGTCGTGAATCCTGCGAAACGGCAGCAAAAGCTATACGTGACAACGGAAATCCTGATGTGGAATTTTTGCGCGATGCAAGCATGGAGCAACTGGATGCAGTAAAAGATAAAATTTCGGAAGAAGATTACATGCGTGCAAAATATGTGATTGAAGAAACTCAACGTGTATATGACGTTTCTGACGCATTGGAAAAAGGTGATTATGAAACTGTGGGAGACCGCATGTACAAAACACACGAAGGCATGAGCAAGCTGTACGAAGTAAGTTGTGAAGAGCTTGATTTCTTAAACGAAGAAGCTAAAAAGCACGGCGTTACTGGTTCTCGTGTAATGGGTGGCGGATTCGGAGGCTGTACTATTAATCTGGTAAAAGATGAATTGTATGACAGCTTTATTGAAGAAGCTAAAAAATCTTTCAAAGAGAAATATGGTCACGAGCCTAAAGTATACGATGTAGTTATCAGCGACGGAGCAAGAAAGATTGCTTAAGTTTTTGATAATTCATTAAATGCAAAGAAGGATTCGTTTTCAGACGAATCCTTCTTTTTTATTCTTTCAATATCTATCTTACAAATAAAACCTTGTTGGGGAAGTAGCCTTGCGTAGCCAGAGAAACGGAAAATTTCTTTCTGCCCGATTGGTCATAACAATGAATCATACCCGGTGATACATAGTCAACAGCATCAGCAATATACACGTCTCCATTGCTTTCGTCAATGTCAAGCCCGTAAGGTATTTGCGCAACTTTACCGTCAGTAATAAATTCATTCTCCAATACATTATCGGTTTTGCTGTCTATCACTACAACTGTTGCTTTTTGTGTTGTGTAATCGTAATTATAAGTATAAATTTTATTGTTGTAATAAGCCATTTTAGATCCTGTGGCATCAATAGTTTTTATAACCTGGTTGGTTTTACTGTCAATCACTATTATCTTAGGAATATATTTTTCATCTTTCCAGTAAGATCTGGTTGAAACGTAGAGTTTGCCATCATTTCCGGCAACAATCATATAGGGATTCAATCCAACAACAAGCTTGCTTATTTCCTCACCTTTTTTTAAATCTACTATAGAAATGGTAGAATCCGGCTTGTCATTCAATCCTCCTGAATTGACTACATACGCCATGTCTCCCATTACAACTAAGCCTTCAGGATTGGCACCCACTTTAATTACTTTTTCTGTGGTCAAATTTGTTGTATCAATTATGGAGAGTGTGTTGTTGAATGCTGTTATCAACATTTTATTTTTATACGCTGCTGCATAGCGGGGACTCCAGTCGCTACCTGCTTTTATTTTGCCAATAAGTTTAGCTGTATGTTTATTTACAACGGTTACTTCATTAGAAACATTCATTACTATATACATTTTACTTCCGTATATAATAGCATCGTTAGCTATAGAACCTAATTGTACATTATTAACTGATGCATAAAAATCGTTGGTGACTTTTGCTGTGGCAAAATCGTAATAAGAAATCGTTGCATCATTTTGATTAAAATGACCTTCGTTCAAAATATATATACCATGTGCAGGCTTTGCCGTTTCCGGTTCTGGTGGAAAGTCTTTTTTATTACAAGACAGGACTAGCAAAATGATTGCTGATAGAAAAATGCTTAGTTTGTTTTTGTTTATCATTTTTTATTTTTTGATGAATTATTATTTTATGTTGAAAATCTGATACCGATTCTGAAGTTTCTTCCTGGCATGGGAAAGTAATTTACTATAGCATACTGCTGATTGAAAATGTTGTTCAGTTCTAAAAGTAATTTCCAGTTGCCGGACTGATATTTTGTATAGGTGTATGAAAAAGTAACATCCTGTGTGTTCCATGCAGGTAGATAAGTGAACGCACTGTTTTGTCCCGGAGTGTATCTATAGCCCGAAAACAGTGCATTGTAGCCAAAAGATATATTTTTATGTATAGCGATAAAATTATAAGAACCGCTGTGCAGTGGAATATAAGGAATTTGATTGTTGTATATGGCTGACGAAGGCTCTGTAACATTCAGCGCTTGCTGATAAGTGTAGTTGGAAGTAAAAGACAATTGCCATTCTTTTATCGGCTGAAAGCGAATACTGCCGCTCATTTCAGCTCCTTTAATATTTACCTTGGCAATATTTTGCATGCTCCACTGGCCAATATTTCCGGTAGGTATAGCAATAATTTTGTCTTTAACATGATTGTAAAATATATCAGATGAAAAATTTATTTTATTGACAACTGCATTTGTAAACGTTCTTTCGTGCAAAAGTCCCAGATTGAACTGATGGGCAAATTCAGGACGCAGAGAAGTATTTCCAACGTTTGTATAATACAAATCATTGAATGTAGGCATACGGAATATTTTTTTATAAAAAGCTCTTATTATCAAAGGATTTTTCTGCTGCAATGAATAGCTAAAAGCTAAGGATGGCGTGTATTCCAGATGGTTTTTTTGAATGTTTTTTTGTTTGTCGTTTATTAACGATACAAGCATATTTGCTTGCGCATTCCATTTGTTTGCCGACAATTGAGCTGCTATGTTATTCAGCCATGTATTGCGCACAGGGGTTGCAAAATCTTTATTATTACTGTGTAAATCATTAATAAAATAATCGGTAGCATAAGAAATTTTCCATAATCGGGAAGGCGTATAAACAAACACTCCGGATGTATAATATTCATTTTGGGTAAAAATATTTTCCAGCTTTCTTTCTGCATTTAAATAAGCAGTATCCAGATACCGGAAATAACTATAGTTGTATTTTGCAGATAATTGCATTTGTATTTTTTGCCCTATATTTTTGTTCCATGATGACTGAACAAAAAAGTTTTTGTCCCACAAACGTTGCGATCCCTGATTGGCATAGAGAATTATAGCACCGGGCAGTCCGCGTTCCGAACCTGAATAGTAAATATTACCTTTAATAGCACTGCTGTCTTTCAACGTGATGTACGTATTGTAAGACAAGTTCAATAAACTCATATCACTGTTTTTACGACGTTCTTTAATAGTGTTGCCGGCATTTTTATATGAAAAATTGTATTCACCATTCGCATAAGTATAATCAGCATGAAAGGAGGAATAAACATTTTTCTTTCTGTTTTTTAAAGTGAAAGATGGATGCAGTAAACTGAAACTTCCGGTTTTAAAAGCAGCGATATATTTGTTGTATTTTTTATCAGAGATAGATGTATCAGGCGTTTTTATTTGCAGTACAGATGCAAAGGAGTAGGAGCGTGCATTTTGCAATAAGCTTACAGCTTGAGCATTGTGTAAGCTAATGATATCAACGTTTTCCAAAGGAAATCTGCCTAAATCAATTTGCCCGTTTTGTGCGTCGTTAACAACAAGTCCGTCATAAACAATGCCTGTGTGTTCAGCTCCCAGGCTTCTTACTGAAATAGTTTTTAAACCGCCGATGCCACCGTAATCTTTTATCTGTACGCCTGAAAAATACTTTGCAGCATCCGCAACAGATAAACTATTCATTTGCTCAAACTGTTTATTGGTAATGGTTTGCGAAGGTGTTGAGGATCTTTGTTGATTAGAGATAATAGAGCCGGTTATTTCTACATCTTTCAATACTTCCTGATAACTGGTATCCTGTGCATACAAGGATACTGACATAGTTATCAGACCTACCAATAATCCTATTTTTACAATAATGCGTTTTATTTGCAACATCAGGTTTCTTGTTTATCCTTACATCAGCTTTGAGAAAACTGCATACAAAAAAACATAAGGATAAATCCTGTACGAAGAGTTGTATTTCCTGCTTTGCTCCCCGAAAGCTAAAATAAATATGTTGCAGCGGCAGGTCTCCTGACTTGTTTCTGTTTTTACGCCTTCCCGTAACATTTGAGATGCGACAGTGACATTCTGTAAAAACATTTATGAAACTCACAGTAGCGGGCCTGTTCAGGTTTTGCACCTGATTCCCTTTTAATCAAAAAGAAAAAAACTTTTTGAACCGTTGCAGCTGCAAATGTAAATAAATAAAACTGAACTATTGCAGCATTTCTATAATCATGTCCATTTCCATTACAAGGTCTGATTCATTTCCGCCATAACCGATTTTATTGAATTTGATATTACCGTCTTTGCCAATGATTATTTTTGTAGGTATGCCACTAATTTCGTAAGCATCTCTAACTGAAAATTTGCCGTCGGTAGCTTCATCAAGTATCACATTAAAAGTGTAGTTATTTTTATCAAGTAGTTTCTGAATGCGATCTTTTCTTACTGCATCTTCTCCCTGTTCGCTGGTGTTTACAAAAAGATATACAACATCTTTATTGTCTTTGTATTTATTCAGAGATTTTTGCATGCCCGGAAATGAAGCCAGACAAGGTCCGCACCAGGTTGCCCAGAAATCAAGTATAACAATTTTACCTTTCAGGTCAGACAGTTTAACGGTTTCACCCTGCATGTTTTTTAAAGTGAAATCGTGCGAAGGATCGTTCAGCATTTCTTTGGACAACTCCTGCCTGAATTCTTTGTTTATTTCATCAAGATAAGTTTGTTTCAATTCTGCTAAGCCTTTATCAGAGCCATTTGTTTGTATGTAGGCTA
>JAEWWO010000003.1 GCA_023396345.1 Bacteroidota bacterium | reverse complement strand
ATCCCATTCCGCATTTTTCACCCCTTTGATTTTAGCAGCCTTTTCAATTCTGGTTTTACACATGCCACAGGCTCCGCTTACATCAAAAGTTGATGTGTTGTTTTGTGCATCTGCATGATACACAAATGATATAATCATGAGTACAAACAATGTTGTACGACGTAAAATATTCATAAATAAAATTTGATTGTATGTTTAAAAGAATAATTATTAATTCAAAAAAATGAATGATGATTATCTTTTAAATCAAATGCTATAAGTGCAGTAAAGTATATTTAAAGGAGTTTGTAAGATGTCCGGTGGACGGGCATCTACGTATGTTTCTACCGTTTCAGTAGCGGGTGCAAAAAATACAGAGGCAAAGGAATAAAGAAAGTATGCCATAGATTTTGCCTGATCAATTGTAACCTTAGCAAAATCATGCGGTTCGTTTCCTTTGTGTTCAAAGTATTTGCTGTCGCAGCATTTTTCTGTTCCCATTTTGTGGTCCATTCCACATTTTTGTCCCTGAACAGCAGTCCATTCCACGTTTTTTAACTTGCCACAACAATAATGCAGCGACACAGACATTCCCATAGAGGAAAATCCGTAAATCATTGCTATTATCAGTACAAGTAATTTTTTCATTGCTTTGCAAAATTAAACAAAAAATTTATTTTGTAACTTTGAAGCAGGAGTTTTAACAAATAGCTAAAAAATTTGTAGGAGTTTTTATTAAGAACAAAACACTGAAACTATGCATTACCGCGCATTTCTGAGAGGGGTAAATGTAAAAGGCACAAACATGAAAATGAAAAAAGTTTGTTCAGTTTTTGAAAATGCAGGTATGCAAAAGGTACAATCTGTGCTTGCTTCCGGAAACATTATTTTTGACTCAGACATAAAAGCTACAGACGTGAAAATCTTGTTAGAAAAAGCAATGAGCCAGGCTTTTGATTATGATGCGAATTTATTTTTATCAGATAAAACACAATTGACTGCTATCATTCAAAATAATCCTTTTGAAATAAATAAAGAAAATCATATTTACGTTTTTCTTGGAGTAAAAAATATTGAGAAAATTTTGCTTGATTCATTTAATAAAGAAAATGCTATACAAGGAGAAAACGCTGCAATAAGTAAAGGATATTTTTACTGGCAAATACCTAAAGGCGGTACGCTTGGTTCTCCGTTTTCTAAAGTTTTGGGAAGAAAAGATATGAAGGATAAGTTTACCAGTCGCAATATAAATACTGTTGAAAAAGTGTTGCATAAAATGAATTAATTTATGCACAGTATTAAAACATCCATACAACAATTGATAAATATTTCAGACACAGAACTGGAAGTATTTACGGAAAAAATGCACATTAAAACTTTCAGTAAGAACGATTTTATTTGCAGACCCGGAGAGCCGGCAGATGAAATTTATTTTATAAATAAAGGTTTGCTGCGCCTGCTTATTACCGACAATGCAGGCAATGACATTTCTGTACATTTTGCTTTGGAAAATCAATTTCTGGCAGATTATTCAAGCTTCATTCTTAAAGAAAAAACAGCTTATTTTATTCAGGCTATTGAAGAAAGCGAGATAGTAATTATTCCACGATCGGCTATTGAATGGGGATACAGAAATTTAAAAGAAGGAGAAAAAATGGGCAGACTGATTGCGGAACATTATTTTATTTATCAGGATAACAGAGTAAAAGATATGTATGCCAGAAGTCCGAAGGAACGCTACGATAACATAACAGAAATCTTTCCTAATATTCATAACCGTGTACCGCAGCATATGATAGCTTCTTATCTGGGCATAAGTTCCGTACACTTGTCAAGACTTAAGAAAGGCGCCCATTAAAAACGTAAACATTTGTTATCGTTATTTTTTTTCAGCATTTATATCTTTGTTGACAAGCAGTATATGATATAATGAAACTGAAATTATTAATAGCTGTTTTCTGCTTATTCTGTACGTGCGAAGGAACAGGTCAGCAAAAAACAGAAACGCTAAATCAAACGAATAATATGAACAGCTCTGCAACAAATAAAATGCGATTTTACTGGAATCCGTACAAAATTATTTTAAGAAAAAAAATCATTAACGGTTTTGCAGAATTCAGCAAAGGCAATTACAAACCATTGCTGGATTTGTATGCTGATGATGTACATCAAACTTTTGAAGGCAATCATGCGCTTGGCGGCGAACGGTTCTCTAAAGACAAGGTAGAGCAATGGTTTCAGCGTTTTGTAAGATTAATTCCTTCTCGGTTTACTATTGAGGATGTAATTGTGCAGGGCGGTCCGTGGAATACAGCGGCAGTTGTTGTGTTCAGCGATTCAGTGAACATTCCCGGAGTAGAACCCTACGTAAATAATGGGATTATGAATGTAAAAATTAAATGGGGCAAAGCCAAAGACGTGCATATTTATGTAGATACGGCAAAGATTATTCATGCGCTGAATAAGCTGTACGAAAACGGTGTACAGGAAGCAGGAGCAGAACCAATAGAGTAAAAAAAGAAATAGTGTTCATCATAGCAAAACGATTCATCCTTATCAGACATATTGCTTATATTTTGTACCATTGATGCAAAATAGCTAAAATAGTATTGATTTTGTATAGTATGATTTTGTATTTTTATACTTCTTATATTAAAGACATACTTTTTAAATCTCTATACATTTTCAAATGAAAAATTTATTCTGTACATTATTTACTTTAGCTATCGCTTTTTCTCTTTCAGCACAAAGGAATACAACCTATAAAATTAAATCTCCTGATGGAACGCTGGAAGCAACAGTTAATTTGACCAATAATCTTACATGGTCTGTAACCAAATCAGGCACCCAAATTATAACCCCGTCCGCCATATCTATGACACTGGATGATGGCACTGTATTGGGCAATTCTCCAAGAATTAAAGGCAAAAAGGAAACACTGGTAAACACTATGGTTTCCGCCGCTATTTATAAAAAAAGCACCATAACAGATAATTACAGAGAGCTGGCGTTGCAATTCCATGGAGACTATGGTATCATATTCCGTGCATACAACAGCGGTATTGCATACCGATTCACTACCGCTAAAAAATCGCCCATCACAATTTTATCAGAACAAGCCGAATTTAATTTTACAGATGATCATACCGCTTTTGTACCGTATGTAAACACGTATGTTACCAAAAACGGAACGGGTGATGTTTACATTAATTCTTTTGAAAACACCTATAATGAAGCCAAAATATCTGAGTTGAATAAAGATACGTTGGCATTTGTTCCCATTTTGGTTTCTTTACCCGATGGAAAGAAAGCCGCAGTACTCGAAGCCGATCTGGAAGATTATCCCGGCATGTTTTTAAAAGCAAAGCATCATGGTTTTTATGCAGATTTTGCACCTTATCCCAAATCAGAAAAACAAGGCGGACACAACAACCTGCAATCTTTTGTTACCGAACGAGAAAATTTTATCGCTACAACTCAGGGCACCAGAAGCTTTCCCTGGCGCATACTTGTAGTAAGCAATGAAGACAAAGAATTGCTAAATAATGATTTGGTGTATTTGCTGGCTGCGCCTTCCCGCATACAGGACGCATCATGGATAAAACCGGGTAAAGTTGCCTGGGACTGGTGGAACGACTGGAACATAAAACATGTAGACTTTAAAGCAGGTATTAATACAGCTACATACAAATATTATATCGATTTTGCCGCAGCCAATAACATAGAATACGTATTGCTTGATGAAGGCTGGGCAAACAGTCTGGATATAATGGATATTGTACCTGAAATAAACCTACAGGAAATTATTGATTATGGAAAAAGTAAAAATGTAGGCATCTGGCTCTGGGGCGGATGGTTGCCTTTAAATAAAAAAATGGATGAAGCGCTTAATAAATATGCCACCATGGGCATCAAAGGCTTCAAAGTTGATTTTATGGACAGAGACGATAAGAAAATGGTCAACTTCTATTACAGACTGGCAGAAAAAGCGGCACAATATAAATTGATGATTGATTATCACGGAGCGTATAAACCTACAGGCTTACAAAGAACATATCCGAATGTAATTACTTTTGAAGGCGTATATGGTCTGGAGCAAATGAAATGGGGAAAGTATACCGAAATGCCTGCGTACGACGCTACCATTCCTTTTATAAGAATGCTATCTGGACCGATGGACTATACGCCCGGAGCTATGCGCAATGTAAACAAGCAGAACTACCGACCCATTAACAGCCAGCCTATGAGTCAGGGTACACGCTGTCATCAGCTGGCGATGTATGTGGTGTACGAATCTCCTTTTTCTATGCTGAGCGACAATCCGAATGCCTATATGGAAGCACAGGAGTCTACAAATTTTATTGCTTCTTTGCCAACAGTCTTTGATGAAACTGTAGCATTGGATGGCAAGGTAGGAGAATATGCCGTAATTGCCCGCAGAAAAGGGAATACATGGTATATCGGAGGCATCAATAACTGGACGGGGAGGGATATTACCATTGATTTATCTTTCCTGGGAGCAGGCAATCGCAACATAGAATTATTTACAGATGGAGTCAATGCGCATCGCGATGGCACAGATTATAAAAAAGAAACAAAGGCTGTTAACTCATCTGATAAGCTAACCATACACATGGCGCCTGGCGGAGGTTTTGCAGGGATGGTGAAATAGGAATTATTATTCCAATCTTTTAGTTTGCGGCGAAAAAACATAATAATCACCGCAAATTTGCGGCGAAAACATCTTATATTTACCGCAAATAGAGTTACTATAATGGCAAAATATATTTATCAGTATAAAAACTGGACAGATTTTACATGGAATGAAAAAGCAATAAATGCTGTTTTTGGAGAAGTAAAGTTATTGCAGGGTAAAATTCTTGGACAGATGAACGCTTTAGGATTTTCTGCAAAAGAAGAAGCCTCTCTTACAAACTTAACGCTGGACATAGTAAAATCTTCGGAAATAGAAGGTCAGCATCTTAATTATGAAGAGGTTCGCTCTTCTATTGCAAGACGTCTTGGACTGAATGTTGCCGGACTTGTGCCAAGCAGTCGCCACATAGAAGGTATAGTTGAAATGATGCTTGATGCAACACAAAGATATTCTCTGCCCTTAACCAAAGAACGTTTATTCGGCTGGCATTCTGCTCTTTTCCCGACCGGGTATAGCGGACCCTATAAAATTGAGGTAGGAAAATTCAGAACCGGTGAAATGCAGGTTGTTTCCGGCTCAATGGGCAAAGAAAAAGTTCTTTATCAGGCAATTCCTCCGGTATCCGTACAAGCAGAAATGATAAATTTTTTGCAGTGGGTCAACAAGGATAATACATTAGACCTTGTTCTCAAAGCAGCCATTGCTCACTTTTGGTTTATTATCATTCATCCCTTTGACGATGGGAACGGCAGAATAGGAAGAGCAATTACAGACCTCTTACTTGCACGTGCCGAGAACAGCAGTGAGCGCTTTTATAGTATGTCAAGCCAAATATTAATCGAAAGAAAACAGTATTACAAAATACTACAAAAAGTACAGCACAGTGAGGGAGACATTACAGAATGGTTAGAGTGGTTTTTACAATGTTTAAAAAATGCAATGACGGCGACTTCAAATACTACAAAAAATATAGTTCGTAAAGCGGAATTTTGGAAACTTCATGAACATACGCCTATCAATGAACGACAGCGTATAATACTTAATAAACTTTTTGATGGTTTCGAAGGAAAATTACAAACATCAAAGTGGGCAAAAATTACCAAAACCTCTACTGATACGGCTTTGAGGGATATCAAAGACTTAGTTAAAAAAGGTATTTTAAAGCAAACAACGGAAGGTGGAAGAAATATTAACTATGAATTGGTTGACTTTAAACTTCACTAACCGAATTTTCACAAAAGGAAAGAGCATGTTTTAAACACCGAAACAACAATTTGTTTTATATTGCCGTTTAAACAGTATAAAACAGCCATGCGTTTATTAATTATATTTTTCTTTTCAGTATTATCTTCAGTCTCTCTTAATGCGCAAAAGCCATTCAGCTTTGTGCAAATAACAGATTTACATATTGGCGGATCTACAGGAGCAGAAGATTTAAGACGAACGGTAAAAGAACTAAATGAGAATGATTCCATACAATTCGTTGTTGCAACCGGCGATATCACTGAGTTTGGTTCAGCGCAGGAACTTACTCTTGCGAAGCAAATACTCGATTCATTACAAAAGCCCTGGTACATTGTTCCCGGCAATCACGACTCTAACTGGTCAGAAAGCGGTACTAACGACTTTCTGAAAATATTCGGCAGTGAAGCTTTTGCCTTTAGTCATGAAGGATATTATTTTATAGGCAATGCCAGCGGACCCAATATGCGCATGAGTCCCGGACAGGTTCCCTATGAACATATAGTGTGGATGGATTCTGTATTGACAACTATTCCTGAAAATGCTCCGATTGTTTATATCAATCACTATCCGGTTGATTCTTCGCTGAACAACTGGTACGATGTAATTGACAGACTAAAAAAACACAACATACAAATGACGCTGGGCGGTCACTGGCACAATAACAGACTAATGAGCTGGGAAGGGATTCCCGGTATTATTGCACGTTCTAACCTGCGCGCAAAAGATACAACAGGCGGCTATAACATTATATCCATCAGAAATAATAAAGCATATTTTCAATCAAAGAAAACTTTTTCTAATGAAATAAATCATTGGGTTACGGTTGATCTTAAAAATCATCATTTCAAAAAAGATACAACACAGTATTTCAGACCTTCTTACGAGGTAAACACTACATTTTCCGGAGTAAAAGAAATCTGGGGGTATCAGATAAAATCTGATGTGGGCAGCGGCTTTGCGCTCAATAAAAATATTCTTGTAACACCCGACACCAAAGGTATTGTACACGCATTGGATATTGATAACAGAAAACCGCTATGGCAATATAAAACAAATGGTAAAATATATTCCACTCCTGCTATTGCACAAAACAAAGTTGTTGTAGCCTCTACAGATGGTTTTATTTATTGTCTGAATAGTGAGAGTGGAAATTTGATTTGGAAAACAGATACTAAAAGTCCGGTTGTAACTTCTCCGGTAATACAAGACAGTCGCATTTTTGTTGGTTCATCCGGAGGAGAATTCAGAAGTCTCGATTTACTTACAGGCAAGCAACAGTGGGTATACAACCAGGTAAAAGATTTTATTATTACCACTCCAACAATTCACGAAGGGGTGATTTATTTTGGTT
>JAEWWO010000320.1 GCA_023396345.1 Bacteroidota bacterium | reverse complement strand
GTAACATACCACTGTAAGAAACACCATCGTAGGTTACATGACGGCTTCCGGGATATTTGGCTATAAAATTATTAATAACTTCCTGAGAAGTAGGAGAAACGATGGTAGAGGTAAGCACTACAGCAGGTCCTGCCATTTCAGCTTTTAATGTATCATCAATTTTCCCCAGCGTAATTTCTCTGTTGCTGATTGTTGGAAAACGTAAACGTGCTGTGTTGTATAAATCCAATACGGATGCCTGTGCTCTGGCAGATGTACCGCCATGTGTAACAGGACTCAATGTGTTTCCTTCAATTTTTATAGGACGTCCGTCGCGCACTTTTGCTACTACACTTTCAGCATATCCATCCTGAACAAAAGTTGTTGCGTAATATTCTGCTTCACCCGGTTTAATATTTTCGGGTTTGTTTGTGTAAGGAACAAAATGATTAACCGGAGCCTGACAACCTGCAGCAATAGCTGCGGCAGCCGTGCTGAAACCTAAATATTTCAAAAAGTCTCTGCGGGGCGTTGGCGCATCCAGAATTCCTTTTGAATCTTCAAAAGGTAATTCTTCGCGAAATTCATTCTCCTGCGATTTTTTAAATGCGTCGGAATTATTCAGCTCCCCAAAACTTTGCCAATACTTTTTATTATCCATTTATTCGGAATTTGAATCTTTTGATGAATTTAATTTTTTCTTAGTCTATATTATTAGTAGTGACATTTCTGACATTCAAGACCACCTATCATTTCCACTGTAACTCCCTGTGTAGAGTCAATTTCTCCTTTCTTCAACTGCTCGTGGTATTTTTCGTACATACTATAATAGGCATTTCCCGCAAAATCAACTTCGGTAGTTCTGTGACAGTTGATACACCAACCCATGTTAAGTGTAGCAAACTGTTTTACTTCGTCCATCTGGTTAATTTCTCCGTGACAGGTTTGACACTGTACATTTCCTACCATGGTATGCTGTGCGTGGTTAAAGTAAACATGGTCAGGCAACTGATGAATTCTTACCCATGGAATAGGTTTAGCTTTAGACTCATCCCAGGGTTGTCCCGGTGTATAGCCGGCATATTCATACAGTTTTCTGATTTCCAATGTACCGTTTACTGTATCACCGTTGGGTTTATAAAGTTGCTCGCCTGTATATTCGGTAATAGCCAGATGACAGTTCATACAAACATTTACAGACGGAACCATTGCTGTTTTTCCGTCCTGTGTATTGGTGTGGCAGAACATACAGTTCACCTGATTGATACCTGCGTGTACGCGGTGTGAGAAGAAAATAGGCTGCTCGGGTTGATAATCGTCTTTTTGACCCAGGTTAATAGCTCCCTGCACCACCCAAAAACCACCTAATATAAACAACAGAATGCTTGCAAATGCAATGAATGATTTTTTTCTGTAGAAAGGAATATTATAAGCAGGATCTCCTTCCTTATAGTCGGCAATTACTTTTAGTTTTTTGTTAAGAAGCAATAGAACAAATCCAACGATAGCCAATAAAACAGTTATCACACCATATAATAATGTGTGATTTGTTTCAGGTTCAGGAGCAGCAGCAACAGTTGCAGCCTGAGCGCCTCCTACAGGTTTGGCTTCTTCTTCTTTAATAAAGGCAAGAATAGCATCAATATCTTCTGTAGATAACACACCTTCGAAGTTTGTCATGGGCACTTTGTTCCACTGTTCAAACATCTGGTTGGCATAAGCATCACCACTTGCTATTACTTTACCACTATTCAAAATCCAGTCATGAAGGAGCTGATTATCAGCCCATCTGCCTTCAACTCCTGCTAAAGCCGGCCCCGTCATATCCTTGTGCACAGTATGACAGGCAGCGCAATGTGTTTGAAACAGTGCCTTTCCATCCTGAGCATAGGTATTTACCGAAAAATTTAGGGCGAATAGTACAATAAATGCTAAATAAATCTTTTTAGCAGTATTTTTATAGTTATTCATATTCTCTATAATCAATAATTCTGATAACGCGATTTGTCTATATTCGCAACAAATGTATGACACAGAATTGACAAACTTAAAATTTTTTGAAACTTTTTTTAACAAAAAAAAAATTAAATGCAATTTAATTTCAAATAGCTCCACAAATGCTTAACAGTCATACGTTTTAGCACATCTGATATTTAATTATAACAGATCAAAATTTTGTATATTATGTTTTTTTTTGTAAGCTTTGTGCCTTAACAAAAAGCAAATAGCTTTCAAGTAGTTAATACGTTGATGGATTATAATCTGCTTTATATCTATCTTTTTAAAAAGAAAATTATCGCATATAAAATTATTTCATATAATGAATAAGACAAATTTGACCATATTTGCCTCCGGAGCAGGAAGTAATGCAAAAAAAATAATTGAACATTTTAATCATCATCCTTCTATAAAATGTGCGCTTGTTGTTTGTAATAATCCAAAAGCAGGAGTTAAAGATATTGCAGCAGAGAATAATATTCCATTGCTGATGATAGAAAAAACCAGATTTTTTAAGGAAGACGGTTATTTGCCCGAACTGCAATTGCATAATATAGATTACCTTATTCTTGCAGGTTTTTTATGGAAAATTCCCGATTTGCTGATAGAGAAATACGCTGATAAAATAATCAACATTCATCCTGCTCTGCTTCCCAAATACGGCGGAAAAGGCATGTACGGACAACATGTTCATCAGGCTGTAATTGATAATAAAGAAGAGGAAAGTGGTATTACCATTCATTTGGTAGATGAACAGTACGACCACGGAAAACATCTTTTTCAGGCTTCGTGTAAAGTAGATGCAACTGACACTGCTGATACTCTTGCGCAAAAAATACACGCACTGGAACACAAACATTTTGCGCCTGTTATTGAGAAGTATATTACGGAAAATAAATAATTTACCAACTGGCTATTACACTAACTCCACTCTTTACCATTTGGTTTAGCTCAACTTCTACTTTTGTACCTACAGGTAAGAGAATATCTACGCGGCTGCCAAACTTTATAAATCCTAGTTCATCATTTTGTTTTACTTCCTTATCCATTACTGCATAGTTGCAGATTCGTCTGGCCACAGCTCCGGCTATTTGTTTCACAAGCAATTCTCCTTTATTCGTATTCAGCACTACACTATTGCGCTCATTATCAGTAGAAGATTTAGGATCCCAGGCTACCAGATATTTTCCTTTATGATATTTAGAATATACAACCCTGCCCGATACGGGATAAATATTGCGGTGTACATTTAAAGGACTCATAAAAATACTTATCTGCAATCTTTTATCTTTAAAATATTCTTCATCCACCGTTTCTTCTATTACCACTACTTTACCGTCGGCAGGCGCAATAATTTTATTTTCTCCAAATGTCAATGCTCTTTTAGGCACTCTGAAAAAGGAAACAATAAATACAAAAAACCCAAAAGACAAAATTGCAAGTAAAATATTTATAACCCACAATGTTTTAGGTATCAAAAAAAATGCAGTAGCATTTAAAATCAGCAGTAGAGTGAATATAAGTACAATAGTACCGATGCCTTCTCTGTGAATTTTCATAACTCAATCTCGTCTTTTAATGAATACTTAATAAAATCTTATTATACTAAACGGCAAAGATACTTATTTCCTTTGCAATAACTGTTTATTTTGAACTTTTGCTTTAAAATCAAAAAAAATAAATAAAAAAATTGTTACTTGCAGTAAATTTCTTGAGTATGTTTACCGCCGAACAAATAGCATCAGTAATTAATGCCCGTATAGAAGGCGACCCTGCCGCTTCTGTAAACTCATTTAGCAGAATTGAAGATGCAGCTAATGGCGATTTAACCTTTCTTGCCAATCCAAAATATGAGGAGCATTTATACAAAACAAATGCTTCTATTATTATCATCAATAATAATTTTGAATTAAAAAAGCCTGTAAATGCTACTCTGTTAAGAACGGAAGATGCCTATTCTGCATTTGCGTTATTACTAAAATATTATCAGGAACATAAAAATAGTTTTAATACCGGCATTGAAAAAAATTCTTTCATTGCCGAATCGGCAACTGTGGGAGATAATGTGTACATAGGTGCTTTCGCCTACATTAGTGAAGGTGCACAAATTGGCAACAACTCCAAAATTTTCCCCGGTGTATATATAGGTAATAATGTAAAAGTCGGAGAAAATACTATCATTTTTCCCAATGTAACTATTTATACTGACTGCGAAGTAGGCAATCATTGTATTATTCATGCAGGATGTGTTATTGGCAGCGACGGATTCGGATTTGCTCCGCAGCAGGACGGCACTTACGAAAAGGTACCTCAAATAGGCAATGTAATCATTGAAGATAATGTGGAAATAGGCGCCAACACTACGATTGACCGCGCCACTATAAGTTCTACGATTATAAAGAAAGGAGGTAAAATAGATAATCTGGTGCAGATAGCTCACAATGTGGAAATAGGAGAAAACTCTGTAGTTGCCGCTCAGGCGGGAATTAGCGGAAGCACTAAACTGGGGAGAAATATTATGATTGGCGGACAGGCTGGTCTTGTAGGTCACATTCAGATTGCAGATTATGTACGCATAAATGCGCAAAGTGGTGTTACCAAATCCATCACAGAAAACAAAAAAGCTGTAACTGGTTCTCCCGCATTTGATTACAGCGCGGCTTTAAGAAGTCAGTCCGTTGCCCGCAGATTACCTGAATTGGAACAGCGCATACAGGAACTGGAAAAACTCATCAAATCACTCAAAAAGAAGTAAGGCTTTTTTAAAACTCTTAAATCGCTTATTTTTGCGCAAGACTAACCGTTAAAGCGTTTATTATGAGTGAATTTAACTTCGACAAGCAACATACTATTGTTAATGCAGTTTCAATTAATGGTGTAGGATTACATACCGGCAAATCGGTAGATGTTACATTACGTCCTGCCAAACCCGGCTTCGGCATTCAGTTTCAAAGAGTAGACTTACCCAACAAGCCAACTGTAAAAGCTGATTGTGATTTCGTGAGCGATACCAGCCGTGGCACTACACTTCAAAACGGAGAAGCTAAAGTAGGTACCATTGAACATTTATTGGCAGCTATTGTAAGTTGCGGAGTGGATAATATATTGATAGAAATTAATGCTCCTGAAGTACCGATTATGGATGGAAGCGCCATGCCATTTGTAGAATTGATTGAAGAAGCCGAAGTAATAGAACAGGATGCAGCTAAAACATGGTACGAGATTGACGAAAATATTTTCTTTGAAGATAAAGAAAAGCGTGTAGAAATGGTTGCCATGCCCGGCCAACAATACAGCATAACAGCTCTTATTGATTTTAACAGCTCGGTGCTGGGAACTCAGTTTGCTCAGTTAAGAAAAATGAGCGATTTTAAAAAAGAAATTGCCTCCTGCCGCACATTTGTATTCCTGCACGAACTGGAAATGCTCATTGAACATAATCTTGTAAAAGGCGGAGACTTCAACAATGCTATTGTGGTAGTAGACAAACCCGTTTCGCCGGAAGAGATCGAACGCCTGTCTAAATTCTTTAATAAAAAAGATGTAGAGGTTAAAAGCGAAGGATATCTCAACAATCTGGAACTTAGATTTCCTGATGAGCCCGCCAGACATAAGCTGCTCGATATGATCGGCGACCTTGCACTGGTTGGATACCCTGTTAAAGCGCGTATTCTTGCACACCGTCCCGGACACAGCTCCAACGTGGCATTTGCTAAGAAAATAAAAGAATATATCAAAAAGAAAAGGCACGTAAAAGACGTTCCGGTTTACAATCCTATGCAACAGCCGGTTTACAATGTTGAACAAATTCAGAAAACTTTGCCACACCGCTATCCTTTTCTTATGATAGATAAGGTAATTGAAATGTCTGATACACATATCATCGGTATTAAAAATGTCACCATGAACGAAGAGTATTTTCAGGGACACTTTCCGGGAAATCCCGTAATGCCGGGCGTTTTGCAAATTGAAGCTCTGGCTCAAACAGGAGGTATTCTTTGCATTAATGCCAGTCCCGACGGAGACTATGATACCTATTTCTTAAAAATTGATAATTGCAAATTTAAAACAATGGTTAAGCCCGGAGATACACTAATTTTGAAAATGGAATTGATTTCTCCTATCAGACGCGGTATTTGCGAAATGCACGGAACTGCTTATGTAAACGGCAAAATTGCTACGGAAGCCGACTTAGTAGCACAAATTGTAAAAAGATAGTAATTTATACATTTCAAAAGCTAAAACTATCTTTTTTTTAAGATTTTTGCCTGCTGATGACGAAGAGTTTTTCTTTACATACACCTCCCTGCCCCACACGTGAAATGCTTTTGAGTAAAAAGCAACATGTTCCGGGTTCGCTTGACTTTAACCAATGCACTTATGCTTTACTGGCTGAAGATGTTGTTTCCGAAAAGGGAGAAATGAGCTACAGCTATTCAGAACAGCAGGAAGAACGTAAATTTCATCTTAGATTCTGTATCAGAGGCAACAGATATTGCACTAAAGATAATTGTATCAAATGCCGGCACAGTGAATCAGCAGATTGCTCTAACACAGTAAACACAATAGACTTGTTTACAATGACCTTCTATCCCGATTATCTGATGCAGTTTGCAGGCAATAATTTCAATACAAGAAAAAACAGTATTCTCTCTTTTTCTGCCACAGATTCATTCCATAAAACTTTTCACCTTACAGTACGCAACAGAGAACTTCTTGGCAAGTTGCAGCAAAGCTCTTACTGTACTATGCTGCAAAACGTAACGTTTAACGCTGTTATGCAGGAACTACTTCTCAATTCTCTTGACGATGAGAAGCCCGAGGTGTTCTCCTGCAGATTTTTAGCTGATGCCGCTGCCCGTGAAAAAATGTATGAAGCACGCAATATTCTTTTGGAAAATATAGACTCC
>JAEWWO010000267.1 GCA_023396345.1 Bacteroidota bacterium | reverse complement strand
GTTCCAGACAGGAACAATGCTGGGTTCCGGAGGCTTTATTGTATTTGACGAAGACCAATGCATAGTCAATTATATTTATACTATTTCTCGCTTCTTCCGCCACGAAAGTTGCGGACAATGCTCACCCTGCCGCGAAGGAACCGGATGGATGGAAAAGATATTGAAAAACATAGAAGAAGGAAGAGGAAGTATGAGCGACGTGGATTTACTATGGGATATACAAAGCAAAATAGAAGGAAACACAATATGTCCGCTCGGCGATGCAGCATCCTGGCCGGTAGCAGGAGCAATCAGACATTTCAGAGATGAGTTTGAATGGCATATAAATAATCCTGAAGAGGCTCAGAAAAGAAATTACGGACTGGCTTCCTATGCGGAGCCAAGAGTGATAGAAAAGAAAGAAGAAGTTGTGTAATAATGATAACTCAAAAACAAATAAAAGATCTCACGGATTTGGTGGTTAAACGCACCGAAGCTGAACGTATTTATTTGTTCGGAAGCTATGCTACAAATTCTGCGAACGAAAATAGTGATGTAGATTTGTTGGTGGTAATGAATCAAAAATTATCAAAAGAAAAAAGAAGAGCAGTGGCAGCGGACTTAAGCAGAGAAAGCGCAGAGGGAAATTTATTTTTCCCCAAAGACTTTAAAGTTTATTCAAAAGAAGAGTTTGAAAGATTGAGAGAAAACAAAAATTCATTTTTATATCATATTTTAAAAACAGCAAAACCTTTGTATGTCGCATAATACAATTGTGAACAGATGGATAGAATATGCTAAAAATGATTTATTGGTAGCAGTGGATTTGGGATTGCAAAAAGAATATGTTTTTAGAGCCGTGTTAACGCATTGTCAGCAGAGTACGGAAAAATATTTAAAAGCATATCTTTTATCAAAAAATGTTAGTATTAAAAAAACGCATGATTTAGTGTATTTAAATAAATCCTGCGAACAGATAGAAAGTACTTTTTCTGTATTGGAAGAAAATTTAGCATGGCTTAGTGCTGTTTATATAGAATCAAGATACCCGGACGATTTTGAAGATATAGATAAAGCCGATGCTGAAAAAGCTATTGAAATAGCAACCTGTGCAGAAAAATTTATTCTGAATAAAATTGAAAATTAGAGAATGTCAGAAGTTCAAAATTTTAAAGTAACTATTGATAATATCACAATAGAAGTGCCGGCAGGAACAACTATCCTGGAAGCTGCCCGTAAAATAGGTGGCGAGGTTGCTCCGCCCACTATGTGCTATTATAGTAAACTCGAAGGTTCGGGTGGTAAATGCCGCACCTGTCTGGTTGAGGTAAGTAAAGGCTCTGAAAAAGATCCAAGACCTATGCCTAAGCTACAGGCAAGCTGTCGCACTACTGTAATGGACGGAATGGAAGTAAAAAATATTACTTCTCAAAGAGTTCTGGAAGCGCGAGCTGGCGTAGTGGAATTCTTATTATTAAATCATCCGCTGGATTGCCCTATTTGCGATCAGGCCGGAGAATGCCATTTGCAGGATTTGAGCTATGAACACGGCAAAGCCGGCACCCGCTATGAATTTGAAAGAAGAACATTTAAAAGAGTTGATTTAGGAGATAAAATTCAGTTACATATGACACGCTGTATTCTTTGTTACAGATGTGTATATACTGCCAATCAACTTACAAACAAAAGAGAACACGGTGTTTTAGACAGAGGCGATCATGCACAGATTGCTACCTTTATTCAGAAAAATCTGGATAATGAATTTATCGGAAACGTAATTGATGTGTGTCCGGTTGGAGCACTTACCGATAAAACATTCCGCTTTAAAAACAGAGTGTGGTTTCTGAAACCCATGAACGCACACAGAGATTGCCCGACCTGTAGCGGTAAAACAACTGTGTGGACAAGAGGCGAAGAGGTTTTCAGAGTTACGGCAAGAAAAGACGAATGGGGAGAAGTGGAAGACTGGATTTGTAACGAATGCCGTTTTGATAAGAAAAAAACAAGCGACTGGGTAATAGAAGGAGCAAGAGAGGTGAACAGACACTCGGTAATTTCTGCCAACCACTATGTTGAAGAAACTATTCCGGAAGATACCATTGCAAAAATTCTTAAACGCAATCCCAAACTGTTGATGGATATAC
The DNA here is from genome assembly GCA_023396345.1 of Bacteroidota bacterium. GTDB lineage: Bacteria > Bacteroidota > Bacteroidia > Chitinophagales > Chitinophagaceae > Haoranjiania. The sequence continues at coordinate 573 of JAEWWO010000267.1, read as the reverse complement.
ATGATGTAAGCGATGTAAACAAACCGGAAAGAGATTTAAGCCTTTTAGACAGGCCGGCACATTCAACAGACTTTAATAACAACAACTCAGACCATAATTAATAAGATATAAAATGACCACCTTGTTAGCAATAGATTGGGCATTCGTTTTAGAAAAATTCATTTTCATCGTTATTGTAATAATGGTGTGTTTTCTTGTAGCCCTTTACTCTACTTACGGAGAAAGAAAAGTAGCCGCTTGGATTCAGGACAGACATGGACCCAATCGTGCAGGACCTTTTGGAGGAATGGGCGGAATTTTACAGCCATTGGCAGACGGGGCTAAAATGTTTTTTAAAGAAGAAATTGTTCCCTCCGCCGCAGATAAACGTTTGTATATAATGGGACCCATTATTGCCATGACGACTTCTCTTATAACTAGTGCTGTTATTCCATGGGGCGATCATATTGTAATAGGAGACAAAGTTATCAACTTACAAATTGCCGATATCAATGTTGGTATGTTGTATATTTTTGCGGTAGTAAGTGTGGGTGTTTATGGAATGATGATAGGCGGTTGGGCATCAAACAACAA
>JAEWWO010000190.1 GCA_023396345.1 Bacteroidota bacterium | reverse complement strand
AATCTGAAAGGAATTGCTAAGGAAGAAATGATAAAAGTAAATGCCTCCAATGCTTTGAGAAAAAGAAATATTGCAAATTATCAGTCTTCTTACATCAAACCGTTTTTTGAAGGCAATAAATATTATTTGTTTATAGAAGAAACTTTTAAAGATATCCGTCTTGTTGGTACACCGCCCGAATCAATTGGTAAGTTTGGCGCTGATACCGATAACTGGGTGTGGCCGCGCCATACGGGCGATTTTGCTTTGTTCAGAGTATATGCGTCAAAAGAAAATAAGCCTGCGGAATATTCGCCCGAAAATGTACCTTACAAACCCAAACATTTTTTACCGGTATCATCAACCGGGATTAAAGAAGATGATTTTGTTTTTGTATTTGGTTTTCCGGGTGTAACTGATGAGTATTTACCGGCTGCCGCACTGAATCAGGTGCAGCACAAAGTAAATCCAGCGAGAATAGAAGTGAGAGATACTACTTTAAAAATTATGGGAGAGCGCATGAGAGAAGATGAGGCAATTCGTCTGCAATACGCATCAAAACACGCTTCCATAGCCAATGCATGGAAAAAATGGATAGGTGAAAATCAGGGACTGGAAAGAAGTAATGCAATTGAAAACAGAAAGAAATACGAAAATAAACTGGCAGATAAAAATCCTGAAATCAAATCATTGCTAAATGAATTTGAAGAATTATACACTGGTCAAAATGCCTATGCTACAGCAAAAGCATATTATGACGAGTTAATAAGAAATTCAGACGGATTGAGACTGGCTGTAAATTACAGCAACTTCATCAGACAATACGAAAGCAACAGATGGAATCCGGAAGCTAAAAACAGATTATTATCTTTTCTGAAAGGAATTTATAGCGATTATGATCCAAAGCTGGATGCACAAATTACCGCAAGCCTTATGGCTTTAGTTGCCAATAAAATGCCAAAGCAATTTTTACCACCGGGTAGTGAATTATTCAATTCTCCCGAAAAGAATATTGAGTCTTTACAAAGTATGTATATGAATTCTGTTGTTACAGGATTAAAAAGATTCAATGGTGAAACTGTAAACAGTAATTTGGATAAAATATTTGAGAATGAAGATTTGCTTATCAATGAATTGAAAAATGATTCATTGGTACTTATTGCCGGATATATCAATGACTACTTCAAAGATAATGTAGACATACATTACAGCAGATTGCAACAATCTATAGATGAGCTGCAGCAGCAATATATGGCTGCACAAATGGCAACGGATAAAGAGAAGAAGTTTTTTCCTGATGCAAACAGTACACTGCGTGTAACCTATGGTAAAGTAAAAGGTTCACAACCCACAGATGCAGTTGAATATTTACCTCAGACTTATTTAAAAGGCGTTATGGAAAAATATGTGCCCGGTGACTATGAGTTTGATGTTCCAAAAAAATTAATTGATTTATACAACGCAAAAGATTTTGGAAACTACAAAGACCATACAGGCGATGTTCCGTTGGCGTTTACATCAACAAGTCACACTACTGGCGGTAACTCAGGAAGTCCGGCAATAGATGCCAGAGGAAATCTGGTGGGGCTGAACTTCGACAGACAATGGGAAGGTACAATGTCCGATTTGAATTACGACCCTGAAATATGCAGAAACATTATGGTTGACGTGAGGTATATACTTTTTATCATTGATAAATTTGCCGATGCAAAATGGATAATCAATGAAATGAAATTAGTAAAATAATCCTGTAAAATATTTCAATATGCAGATAGGAGTTATCGGCAGTGGCAGCTGGGCTACAGCTATTGCTAAAATACTTACAGATAACAATCAGAATATATACTGGTGGTTTAGAAACCCTGAAAATATTGAGCAGGTAAAACGCAACGGAATTAATCCGCATTACTTGTCTAAAACTATTTTCAACACTGAACAACTGATGCTTAGCGACAATATAAATGAAGTATTTGCTGAATGCAGTATACTCATTATTGTTGTGCCATCGGCTTATGTGGTGGAATCGTTGAACGGACTAAACAAAGAATCCTTTAAAAATAAAAAAATTATTTCTGCAGTAAAAGGTATTTTACCTGGCAGTAATGAATTGTTGATAGATTATCTTATTCGTGAATTTAATATTGATAAAGAAAATTATTTCACACTGTTAGGTCCTTGTCATGCAGAGGAGGTGGCTGCTGAAAAATTATCTTATTTAACTTTCTCCGGAACAGATGCTAAACAAACAGAACGCATTGCAAATCTTTTCACCAATAAATACATCAATACAAGAATCAATACAGATTTATATGGCGTACAGTATGCGGCAGTATTAAAAAATATTTATGCGCTGGCAGCAGGTATTGCTACAGGGCTTGATTACGGGGATAATTTTTTAAGTGTTTTTATTGCGAATTGTACTAATGAGATGGAACATTTTTTAGATAAAGTTTCTCTAAGAGAAAGTGAACATAAATATTCTGTATCTGTTTATTTGGGAGACTTGCTGGTAACGTGCTATTCACTCTACAGTCGCAACAGAATGTTCGGAACGATGATAGGAAAAGGTTATTCCGTAAAGGCTACAAAACTGGAGCTAAACATGGAAGCGGAAGGGTACAACGCAAGTAAATGTATTTACGATATCAATAAAGAAGTAAAGAGCAATATTCCTATTGCAGAAACTGTGTATGAAATATTGTGGAATAAAGCATCTTCACGCGAAAAATTCAGGCTACTGGAAAAAATCCTGAAATAAGTTTACTCTTCTTCCGATTCTTTTTCCTGACTTAGCAGATGTTCGTATACCAGATTGTATCCATTCTCTTTGGCAAAATCTTTAAGTGCTTTTCTGTGATTTATTTGCAGCTCAATAAGTGCCGGACTGGGCAGTGGTGTTGCAGCAATATCGCCTGCTACTAATGGAGGTGTCATATTTATAGCAATCACTCTATTTTCAAATTCTTCGTTCAGTTTTTTTACTTCCTTTTCCTTATTGAATCTTTTTAATTCGTAATCCAGTTCTGTTTTGATTTCCATGGTCGTTTAATTTGTGTGTAATAATAAGAGCTTATTTCATTCTTTTTATTTGTGGCAGTTGTAAAGTAATTCTTTACAACTGAATTTTCATCTTTATTTCAGTAACGATTATCTCGCATGTTTCAGCAAGAAAGCTTTAGTCTTAGTCACAATATCAACGCTTTGATCATAGCTTGCCTGTGTATGACTGCCCGTGTAAATATATTTTTCGTTAGGAATATTATGCGCTTTCAAAGCATTTTCTAAAGCTGAGTGCTGACTTGCAGGAATAAAGGAATCATTAGTGCCGTAAAAAGAAATAGTTGGTGGTGCGCTATTTGTAATCCATGTAACCGGGCTTGCAAATACGACAACTTTTGTATTCGCAGGCAAATCTTCTGGTTTGGCAATATATCCCATCGCAAAATTATAGATAAGGTTGTTGGTGTAAAAATCGTCGTTCAGATTACTTGGTCCTACAATATTTACCGTTGCTTTTACCCGATTTTTGGTATCGTGTTTATAAGAATACAACATGGCGAGATGCCCGCCGGCACTTAATCCCAACACTACAAATTCAGATTTTACACCCCATTCCTTTGCACGGTCTTCCACAAAATTCAAGGCTGAGTGAATATCGTCAGTTTGCGTGGGAAGCATATAGACAGAGGAAAAATTTACCAATCGGTAGTTGATGTTTACAATCGCATAATCCTTCATCTGTTCCTGAAAGTCTGTTACAAAACCATTCATATTGCTTTTGTCGCCTTCGTACCATCCGCCTCCATGAATTATCACAAGCACTTTTGTGGAGGATTGGCTGCGTCCGGCGGGTAAATAAACGTCCATTTTTTGTGCGTTATGGTTTCCGTACGAAACATCGAGTTCAGTTTTAGGTTCAGTAAATACTTGGTAAACTTCTTCGTTTTTGGTACAATTCGTGAACAAAATTGATACGAAGAATATCAGTGAAAAGTAATTCATCCAATTTTTCATCTTCTATTTTTTTTAGTTCGGTATAAATATAAAGAGTTTAA
>JAEWWO010000172.1 GCA_023396345.1 Bacteroidota bacterium | reverse complement strand
GGTGTCGTTTTACAATTGCCACCAACACCCAAATATACGCATTGCGTTTATTTTTCAGTTATAACATTCGCTTATTAAATTTTTACTATTTTTGTAAAACATTTATATATAGATGGTTGATAGCTATTTTGATTTTAAAATAAAATAGATAAGCGAATGTTATGGAAAAGCAACAATTAATAGATATATTTCAAGATAAACTTCTCATCCAGCGTTATAGTAAAAACAGTATTAAAACTTACGTTGGATGTATAAATATGTTTCTGTCGGTTTTTAATGCCTACAAACCGATAGATATCAATGTTGGATTGATTGAGCGTTATATTAATTGGTTGATACGAGAAAAAAAAATTAGTGCATCTTATCAAAAGCAGATGCTTTTTTCCATTGTAAAGTTTTATGCCTTAGTTTTCGACAAAAAAATTAATTTACACCACTTATATCCCAAACGTCAAGAGCATAAATTGCCTACCTATCTTTCGGTAGAAGATGTGAGGAACATGCTGAAATCTACCGAAAACATGAAGCATAAAATCATCATATCGCTACTCTACAGCGGCGGGCTGCGTTTGTCAGAATTGTTGAATTTGAAAATCTCTGATATCTGTTCAGAAAAAAAATTGATTTTAATCAGACAGGCGAAAGGGAGAAAAGACCGGGTAGTGATGCTTTCTGAAAAACTGTTGCTTATGTTGCGTGCGTATTACACCATTTATAAGCCTAAACAATGGGTAATTGAAGGGCAAACCGGAGGTTTATATTCTCCTAAAAGTGTACAGCAGGTAATAAAAAACGCAGCACTGCATGCAGGTATAAAAATAGGTGTAACGCCACATACACTTCGGCATAGTTTTGCTACGCACTTGCTGGAAAATGGTACCGATATTCGTTATATTCAAGAACTTTTAGGACACAATTCCATAAAAACTACTGAAAAGTACACAAAAATTACCGATGTTTCCAAATCAAAAATCAAAAGTCCGCTGGACTTATTGTAAAAAGATTTTTCTAATAAAACGACTTCCTAATACAGGAAGTCGTTTACAATTAGTTTTGGTTACTATTATTTTAAAACAATCCTTCAATACTCAAATATCTTTCACCGGTATCGTAAGTAAATACCAGCACTTTGCTTCCTTCAGGTATTTCAGAAAGTTTTTTAGCTACGGCAGACAATGCAGCGCCGGAAGAAATACCTACAAACAAGCCTTCTTCTTTTGCAGCTCTTTGCGCATATTCAAATGCTTTTGTTTTTTCGATAGTGATGGCGCCGTCAATGGCATCCATGTGTAGGTTGCCGGGAATAAATCCTGCAGCCAACCCCTGAATAGCATGTGGGCCGGGTCCGCCACCGCTGATTACCGGAGACTCTTCAGGCTCTACAGCAAATACTTTCAGGTCGGGATATTTTTCTTTCAGTACCTCAGCACAGGCTGTAATGTGTCCGCCCGTTCCCACACCTGTAATGATGTAGTCAAGCCCGTCAGGAAAATCTGCCAGTACTTCCTGCGCAGTTGTATTTTTATGCGCCTGCACGTTAGCTTCATTTTCAAACTGCTGCGGCATCCAGGCGTTTTCGTTTTCATTTACCAGTTCCGTTGCTTTTTCAATAGCACCTTTCATTCCTTTTTCTCTTGGCGTTAATACAAACTCTGCACCATACACCTGCATCAGTCTTCTTCTTTCCAGAGACATAGACTCGGGCATTACCAGAATCAATTTATAACCTTTTACGGCAGCTACCAGTGCCAGACCAATACCCGTGTTGCCCGAAGTGGGTTCAATAATCACGGTGTCTTTATTAATCAAACCTCTTTTTTCTGCATCTTCAATCATACCGAGTGCTATACGGTCTTTGATGCTTCCGCCGGGATTGGCTTTTTCAATTTTGGCATATACCTGATGCTTGTCACCGAAAAGTCTGTTGATTTTTACAATCGGTGTTTTACCGATAGTTTCCAGTACATTGTTGTATATCATAATCTTTGTTTTTATTTTAAATGATGAAATTAATTACTTCAGTTTTGCTGCTTCTGTTTTTAATGGATATTTCATTGGTATGAAAAACGGTGGAGTAGGGGTTTACACTTTCTGTAAGAAATACGTTACCGCCAATTACACTATTGTTGCCCACAACGGTACTGCCTCCGAGTATGGTAGCATTGGCATAGATAACCACATTGTCTTCAATGGTGGGATGTCTTTTTTGTTCAGCCATTGATTTGCTTACCTGCAATGCACCCAGTGTTACGCCCTGATATACTTTTACATTCTTGCCTATTACGCAGGTCTCGCCTATAACCACACCGGTACCATGATCTATAAAGAAAGGAACATCAATTTCTGCTCCTGGATGAATATCCACACCTGTTTTGTGATGCGCATATTCAGTAAGTATGCGTGGCACTAACGGCAGTTTCAGTTCTTTCTCAAAATAATGCGCTACTCTGTAAGCACAAATGGCATAAAAACCGGGGTAGGAATTTATAACTTCACTCAGACAGTTGGCTGCGGGGTCGTTGTTGAAAATATCCGTTGCATCTGCATTGAGATTTTTATAAATCTCTGCCAGCGCATTGTAAAACCGGTCTGTTTGCTCGTTAGCGCGTTTATCGTCTTTCAGTATTTTACTGATGATGTACAAAAGCAAATCCTGATTTTTGCGCAATTGCCATTCTATGTCCCGGCGCGGCAATAAATACTCCGGAAAGAAAAGACCAAACAGGTCCTGATACCATTTCTCTATTACCTTTCTTGAAGGCATAAAGTCGTATTCTCCTTCATGATTTGCAAAAAGCAGGTCTATTAATTCTTTATTTATTTGTGTCTTCATAGCTGTTAGCGTGTGCAAAATAGGAATAATTTATTACTATACAAATTTAGTAGACTAATTTTTGTATTATTTTTATAATTAAGTAAATGTAAAATATTTTTTTAAAGTAATACCTCATCGGAATAAAGTTTACATTTGCGGTTTATTTTTTTAATATTAGTAATGAGACCTATACAAGATTATTATCCTACTTTACAAGACACCCAAAAAATCGTTATTACCATGCACCAGAAGCCCGATGGAGATGCGTTGGGTTCTACACTGGGCTTATATCATTTTCTTACCAATCTGGGGCATGATGTTACTGTAATTTCTCCTACCAACTGGGCTTTTTTCCTTAACTGGATGCCGGGAGCCGATCAGGTAATAGATTATGAGAAGAATACTGCTTTGGCAAACAGCATTATTGAAAAAGCAGATACGCTTTTCTGTCTGGATTTTAATGTAATGTACCGTACTAAAAATATGGAACAGGTCCTGATGGATGCAGATTGTACCAAAATTCTTATTGACCACCACAGACAGCCTCAGGAAGAAGTTTTTGATTACGGTGTGAGCAATATTTATAAAAGCTCTACCTGCGAAATGGTGTACGATTTGATTATTGAAAGCGGATACGCCTCTTTGTTAGATAAAAATATTGCTACCTGTCTCTACACGGGTTTAATGACCGATACGGGATCTTTCCGTTTTCCTTCCACTACAGCACCGGTGCATCTGGCGGCTGCGCATTTCAAAGAGCTGGGTATAGATCATACTACCATTCACGAAAATATTTATGATAGTTTTCAGGAAGACAGATTGAGATTTCTGGGAAATTGTCTGCTGAACCGCTTGGAAGTTTTTTATGAATACAATGCTGCTCTGATGGCTATACCGCAAACAGATTTGCTGAAATACAACACGCAGACGGGAGATACGGAAGGTTTTGTAAATTATTTGCTATCCATTAATGGTATTCGTTTGGCAGGATTGGTGATTGACAGAGGAGTGGAACGTAAGTGGAGCTTCAGAAGCAAAGGCAACTTTGATGTAAATACTTTTGCACGCACACATTTCAATGGCGGTGGTCACAAGAATGCTGCCGGGGGTTTTACGCTGGATTCTCTTGAATCTACCGTAAAAGAATTTAAGAACGTGCTGCCCATGAATAAGAACGAATTATCAGATTTTTAATCTCAATATCGAATATATTATTTACTTTCGCCAAAATTTTAATTTAATACAAACATAAATGAAAAGATTAATTCTAGCTGTGTCAGCAGTAGTTCTGGTGTTAATGTCCTGTAACACCAATTACCAAAAATCCAAGTCCGGAATGGAGTATAAAATATTCTCCGGTAAAGCAAGCGGCTACAACAAAAACGCTCCAAAAGAAATTAAACCCGGAAATGTGGTTAAATTTCATATGGAATTTTCTGTAGAAAGAAAAGGGAAAACCGATACTATAATAGGTGAAACTTACTCTACAATGCCGCAGTATATGCCATTTGATACTTCTTCTCAAATCTTACTCTCACCATATGAGCCATTGTTG
>JAEWWO010000131.1 GCA_023396345.1 Bacteroidota bacterium | reverse complement strand
CCATAAATGACAAGCAAGAAATCGCTCTTATCGCTAAATATTTAAAGAATGCAAAAGCGATAAAACTGAAAAATGTCAAAGCAAATATTGATCATACAATTTATATAGGATTTTCATTAAAAGATGGAAGTAATACAGATTTACGAATTTATAATAATCTTTATGATGGTAGAATTGTTGGAGTCGGCAGTAAGGACTATAAAATTGATTCGATATCAAATGTAATAAAAGGTTGTGAATAAAAACTGTATATGCTAATTATATAGTTTTAACCCCCACTGGTGCTGGAAATGTATATATTCGACAAAGTCAATCCTTTTGCGTAAACATACTTAAAAAATATTTTCAACATCATCTGATTGTTGAAAATGCATTGTGCTTCTTTCTTTATATCAATGCATACTAAAACATTCTTTATGGTTATTATATAAAAAAAAGCGACATTTGCGGATTAATTATGAATTTATTCGGAGCACCATCTAATACTTTGTGTCTTGATTTTGGCAACAGCCGTTACAAATGTGCGGTAATGTCGAAGGATAAAGTTGTGGAAGAAAGAGTGCTGAATGAAGAAAATATTACCGGAGACATTCAATCCATCATTGATGAATTTAAACCAAAAAACGCTGTATTATCCTCGGTGATAGAACATGATAAAGGCATTGAAGAATTGTTGCAGCAGCACACAAAATTTCATCTGGTTACGCACGAAAGTAATTTGCCAATAACTGTTCCGTCTAAAAATGCAGCACCCACTGTTGGTGCCGATCGCTGGGCGATGTTGATGGCAGCCATTTCGCAGTATCCCAAGCAACATAATCTGATTATAGGATTAGGCTCCTGTATTACGTATAATTTCATCAATAAGTTCAATGAATTTTTAGGAGGCTCCATTTCTCCCGGTTTGTATATGCGTATGAAATCTATGAATCAATTCACGGCCAAACTGCCGCTGATAGACCCGGAATGGAATTTTCCTTTGGTTGGCTACGATACAAAAACCAATATTCAGAGTGGGGTAATTTTAGGAATGAGCAAGGAAATAGACGGCGTTATTGACCTGTATAAAGAAAAATACAGTAAATTTAACGTGCTTTTAACCGGCGGAGATGCCTCATTTTTTCTGCCTCATTTAAAAAACAAGATATTTGCAGACCCATATTTAATTTATAAAGGCTTATATGCTATCAGTAAAATCAATTCAAAATAAAAAACATTTACTGTTTTTGGCTTTCGGTGTACTATTTTCTTTGAGCACATTTGCGCAGGAAAACTCACCTTTTTCGCGTTACGGAATGGGCGATATTTTTCCTAATCAGTCGGTACAGTACAAGGCTATGGGCGGCATGACGGCTGCTCAGGGAAATCCCATGGTGCTGGACCAACCCAATTTGGGCTCTACAGCGTTGAATCCTGATAATCCTGCCAGCTATGGATTTATGAAAACCAGAATCGGTGGATTAGGTGGTGCTGTGAATTATGATTTGGGTATAATGGCGGATATGAGAACCCTGCAAAGAGTGTCTCCTGCCGGCTCTTATAATTCGGGTAACTTTACACCTTCTTATTTTACTATCGGACTTCCGGTACATAAATCGGGTTTGGGAATGGCTATCGGGCTAAAACCCATTACGCGTATCAGCTACAATACAAGAGCAGAAAGCGGTTTTACTACTAATCCGTTTACAAATAAAATTGATTCGACTATTAGTAATAATGTGGGTGAAGGCGGTATTAATCAGGTTTTTTTAGGATTGGGTAAATCTATCAAAGGCTTTAGAATTGGTGTGAATGCCGGATATAATTTCGGATCTAAAAATTATACAACGCTTACAAGTGTGCTGAACGATACTTTTGCTTACGAAACATTGCTGAAAAAGAATTCTACAAGATTTCGCGGTTTTACCTGGGATGCAGGTGTGCAGCAAACTATTAAACTGAAAGAAATAAACGATCCTGTTTCTAAAATACGTACTACCTACAATCTTGATTTAGGTGTAAGTGCTTCTATGTCGCAAAAACTGAAAGCTACCTACGAAGAAGGATATTATACGGTAACCTACGATCAGAGTGATGCAGACAGAGTAGATCCTAAACCAAGAGATACCATCAGTTATACTCCTGCCCGAAATGGCAACGTTACTTTACCTATGCATTTAAAAGGTGGTTTCATGTTTAATAAATACATCAGTCATATCAATAAATACGGCTTTGGTGCAGAGTATAACATGAGCAACTGGACAGATTACAGAGACGTAAACAACAGAGCAGATACGGCATTGGCTAATTCCTGGATGATAAGAGCCGGCGGATATTTTGTTCCTGATCCTTTAAGAGGAACCAATATATTTTCTACTGCACGCTACAGCATCGGCGGATATTACGGAAGAGACTATATCAACGTAGGAAATTCTTCTGCTGACGGCTACAATGTAATGGCAATAACTTTTGGCATCGGTTTGCAGTTGCGCAATCAGGCGTATGGTTATCAAATGCCATCTTCTATTATCAATACTTCGTTTGAAATAGGAAGAAGAGGAAACAATACCAACAATATATACGAAAACTTTTATAGAATTTCAGTCGGTTTTTCTCTGCGCGATATATGGCTACAGAAAAGAAGATATGAATAAAGCTATTTACCATATTATATTTTCAGCTGCTTTATTTTTTGGCAGCTGTTTTCTTTTAACCTCTTGCCAGAACGATTTAAAAGAAGTGCAGAGTCTGGGAAAAGGTAAAGAGAATGTAGAGGAAGGTTTTGAAATTACCAGTGTGTTAAGTCTCGGAGGTATCGTAAAAGCTCAACTTAAAGCGCCCTATATGCTTCGCAGAGAAAATGACAGCGCAGCCGTTATATTTCCTAAAAGTTTGTTTGTAACATTTTACAGAGATTCCACTACCATAGCCGAGAGTTTTTTAACTGCCAAATACGGAAAATATTTTGTGCAGGATTCCAAAGTATTTTTAAGAGACAGTGTTGTTTTTTACAATATTAAAGGCGATACCATGAAGACCTCTGAACTTTGGTGGGACCAGAGCACACAGGAAATATACACCGATAAAAAAATATGGTTCTATCAGAAAATACCTTATTCCGTTATCAATGGCAGCGGCTTCAGAGCCAAGCAGGATTTTAGCAGTTATTATTTCACAGAAGTACACAATAGCCAGATGTCTGTGGCTGACACAACTTTGCCCGGACAATAAAAAATCCATTCGGGTTAAACAATATTTTTACTATATTGCAACTGATTTAAAATCACCGTAAATGGCGCCGGAATATATATCACAACTTCTTGTAATTATAGGTATTGTATTATCATTATTGATGATGCTGTTTTTTGCCGGCATGAAGGCTTCTTTTGTGAGTGCCAACAGATTAAATGTAGAGTTAAGACGCAATCAGGGAACCGCAGAAGGCGTGTTGATGGGCAAGTTTGTTGATGATGCGCATCTCTTTATTTCCACCTGCTATTTCGGCATTGTACTAAGTACTGTTTTATATGCCCTCAGTTTTTTCTGGATGATGAAACTCGATATCTGGAATCCTATTCTTTTTGAAAATGTGTATGTTACACTAACCATAAACGTTTTGCTGTCATCGGTATTCTTCTTTTTCATCGGGAAATTTCTGGCGCGTGTATTGTTCAACAGAAACGATCGTTTACTGTACACTTTAATGCCCGTGTTTAATTTCTTCTATAGTGTTTTTACACCGATAACTTCTATGTTTCAGAATTTTGCGAACGGGATATTAAAATATTTGTTCAATGTGCGCATCAATTCCGAGAAACATGCATTTGATGTTGCTCACGGAGAACAAAGAAGCTATCAGTACGACGAAGAAGAAGAGGAAGATGTGAATCATCTCGCTATCAATACCCATATGTTTGAGAATGCATTGTATCTTCCTTCCGTAAAAATAAGACAGAGCCTTACTCCCAGAACCGAGGTAGAAGGGTTAGATATAAAAACAGACATTGCCACCGCCATAGAAAAAATTACCGAAAGCGGACAGGATAAAATGATTGTCTATGAAGATAATATCGACAATATACTGGGATATGTGTTGATGGTAGATTTCTTTAAAAATCCACCGGATTTGCAAAGCATCTTATTGCCTGTTTTTATTGTGCCTGAAACAAAAACTGTAACCGATTTACTGCATCGTTTTTCTCAGGAAAGAAAAAGCATTGCATGGGTGGTAGATGAGTTTGGCGGTACAGCAGGAATCATTACCGTAGATAATATTATTCGTGAATTGTTCGGAGAGGCAGATGATCAGTTCGGTAAAAATAATTACGTAGAAAAAAGAATCTCCGAAAACGAATTTATTTTTTCTGGCAGAATAGAATTAAGCAGGCTGAACGAGAAATACGATTTTGATTTTCCCGAAAAAGAATCAGAAACCTTATCCGGCTTCATCATTCGCGAAAACAAACGTATACCCAAATACAAAGAACGTGTGATTGTAGACAACTATGTGTTTGATATCATCAGTGTATCAGAAACAAAAATAGGATTGGTAAAGCTACAAATTCTGAGATAAAAAATTTTTTTAATCTGTAAGCTTTTTTTACTACTTTCACAGTAACGAAAATCTAAACTTCAGATACGTTTTCTGTGACTAACTTTGTAAAGCTAAGGCGGCATATCAGTTTTTTAAAATCAGTTTTATTATTCAGTATCACAGCATTTGGTGGTGCTCAGGCACATCTTGCCATGATGTATAAGACTTTTGTTGACCAAAGAAAAGATATCACAGAAGAAGAGCTGTTAGAGTACAACGGATTTTGCCAGATGTTGCCCGGTGCCTCTTCTACACAAATTGTTACGTTAATAGGTTATAAGCGCGGCGGTTTAATTCTTTCTATTCTTGCGTTATGCGTGTGGGTGTTGCCCGCTGCAACCATCATGGGCGCCTTTTCTTTTTTGCTTGTTTATCTCAATGAAAGCAATGTAGATACTGCACGACTGTTTAAATACATTAATCCGATGGCTATTGGTTTCATTGCTTATTCGGGATATAAACTCATGCGGATTTCGGTGAATAATCCCATTACACGTATTATTTTGGTAGCGGTAACGATTGTTACTTATCTGTTTTTTAAAAGTGCATGGGTGTTTCCGGGTGTGATATTGCTTTCAGGCATTATAACCAGTTTTTCTAAGAAAAGAATTCCTCAAAAAGAAAGACCCGGCAGAAGAATTAAATGGAGGAACATCTGGGCATTTGTAATTGTATTTGCCGTAGCGGGTTTCTTATCGGAAACTTCCAGAAAAAATGACTGGGACAACCGCTGGAAATTTAATCTGTTTGAAAACTTTTATCGCTTCGGTTCTTTGGTGTTTGGTGGAGGCGATGTTTTAACACCCATGATGTATGAGCAGTATGTTGTACGTCCGGAGACCGCTAAACAGCAGCAAGATACAGAGAGGTTACGTATGGAGAAACAGGATTTTCTTACCGGCTATGGTGTATTAAAAGCGGTGCCTGGTCCCACTTTTTCCATTGCCTCTTTTGTGGGAGGAATGGTGGCAAAAGATAAAGGTACGGTTGCACAATTGCAGGGAAGTGTTATAGCCACAGTAGCCATCTTTCTGCCGTCTACTTTATTGGTGTTATTTTTCTTTCCGGTGTGGAATTACTTAAAAAGATATGCAGTTATCTACCGTGCGCAGGAGGGCATTAATGCAGCCATTGTAGGTATTATATTTGCATCGTGCCTGTTTTTGTTTCAGGACTTATCGGTAGACATTACACAAGCTAATCCTACTCCCTGGCTGAATTTGATTACCATTACCGGAACATTTTTGTTGCTGAGATTTACCAAAATTAAAGCGCCGTACATTGTACTGGCTTGTTTGCTACTGGGTTTGGTTTTTTAAGAATTCTCTTCTTTGCGGAACTGCTTATCTTTTTTGTACCATCTGTAGCCAATAAAGAATATCAGAGAAAGAGGAATACTCATTAAATAAAGTATACCCGAATTGAGTGCTTTTGCAGGACCTTCTCCCAGTTGCGATGCAGTTTTGGTACAGATAGCGCATTGCGCATCGGCGCTGGCGGCGAATACAAAAAGTAATACTATTACAAATGATATTTTCAACAATCCTTTCATAGATGTTGCGAATATACAATTATTGATTGTAAATTTACAAGTAGAAGTAAATATTAAAATTTAATATCTGTTAAATCATCATCCGTCAGTTTGCTGCAAAGCCGATAGTATTGAAAATATGTAAGTTTAAACTTTATTCTATGAAATGGATTTCCCTCACAGAACTTTTCGGAAATATTAAAAAAGTATTGTTTCGCTTTCCGCTCAAATCATTGCTGATATTGCTGGCGACGGTTACTGCTATTTACATGGTAGATAATAAAGAGAAAACGTTTTTAAATATTGATCTGGCTAAGTTTCTTGGCTTTTGCCTGATGTCGCTTACGCTTACTTTAGCCACAGACTTATATGCTGATGCTGAAAATAAATCATCCAGTTTTAAATGGATTGTAAAACTGGCAGGCGTTGCACTTTCGGGGTTGATAATGTTCTTAGTGAAACCTGAAATTATAGAGTCGCATGTGTATATTATTGTTTTATTTCTGGTAGCTTTTCATCTGGCTGTGGCATTTGGGGCTTTTCTCCGGAAAGGTTTTAATGAAGAATTCTGGTATTTTAATAAAACTGTTTTTCTGCGTATTCTTATGTGTGCAGTATATAGCGGAGTGATTATACTGGGTTTATGCCTGGCTATATTTGCTGTAGATAAATTGTTTAATGCTGATATAAGAGAAGAAACGTACATAAAAGTAGTCCTGAGTGCTATCATCGCCTTTAATACAACTTTGTTTTTAGCTGGTGTGCCGGATGTAAGAAAAGGGGAGTATGGAGAGCAAAATTATCCCAAAGGATTAAAAATTTTCACGCAATATGTACTCATACCGTTAATGACTATTTATCTGGTGATTTTATTGTTGTACGAAGTAAAAATTCTTATTGAGTGGGAACTTCCTAATGGTTATGTTTCCATGCTTATAATTGCTTATGCAGCATTTGGAATTTTATCTTTATTGCTGATACACCCTGTTCGTAATTCTGAAGGAAACAAATGGATTCGTTTTTTTTCTAAATCATTTTATATCACCATGATTCCCCTTTTGATTTTATTGGTGCTGGCTATTTACAAAAGAGTATCGGATTATGGAATTACTGAGGAGCGGTATGCTTTAATCGCGCTGGCTGTGTGGCTTACAGGGATTACTGTTTACTTTTTACTGAGCAGGCATGATAATATAAAAGTGATTCCTGTTTCACTGGCAGTGGTAGCTTTGCTGGCGGCAGTGGGTCCGCAAAGTGCATCGGCTGTTTCAAAACGTTCGCAGCAAAACAGATTTGCTCAACATTACCCGGCAAAGAATGATAGGGATAAAAAAGAAACGGCTTCTATTATTCGTTACCTCACCAATTATCATGGACTCACTTCTTTACAGCAATTTACAAAAACCGATTTACATAAAATTCAAAACGAAATCACCTCCGAATCCCGCAAAGATAAGTATCGCTTAAATGCGTCTATTGAAATGCAGGATACGGCTTTCGCTATTTTAAATGTTGATGAAAATGTAAATGATTCTCAAAGTATCACGTTTTATAATACAAACAAAAACGGAGCTTTCAATACAGCAGGGTTTGAC
>JAEWWO010000048.1 GCA_023396345.1 Bacteroidota bacterium | reverse complement strand
ACCCAAAAACTTTCATTGAATTCAGAATAGGGATAATCACTTATATGTACAGGATGTGTTTCTTTTTGTTCGGTTGTTAATCTGCCGCGGTGTTTAAATTCCCAGGGATGTTTATTGGCAGTTTCGTATCCTCCGGGATGTTTTATATCTCGGCCTCTTTCCAGCATCAGCACTTTTAATCCTTTTTCGGTAAGTTCTTTTGCTGCCCATCCTCCGCTGATTCCGGAGCCGATAACAATTGCATCAAATGTATTTGTCATAATAATAATTCAGTTCTTTTAACTTACAGCCCAGGCTTTTTGGTCGGGAGCAAGTTGTGTACAGGGTTCAAACTCGGAAGGTATAGGCACATAAACCAACGCTTTTGTAGCCCCGATTTCCGAAGTAAAATAACCGAGTAAAGTTAATTCGTGTATAATAGGGAAAAAATAATGTTCCGCGTTATCTTCTTCGCCTGTTGGAGCCTGTGCTGCATCGCTGCCGCGCGCATCAATATTTTCGGCTGTTTGCTTTCTCTTTCTCTCTTCTTCTCTGAACTTTTTTGTGTCTTCAGCAAGGGTTGTCAACAGTTCTGTTTTTTGTTCAACAGACAGTTCATGAAATTTCTTGCTAAATTGTCTGTTGGCTATTCTGTTTACTTTTTTTAATCCTCTGGTAAATCTTCGCTGATCTGCTTTTTCGTAACACTCATTCAACATCATAATTATAAACGGACCCACTCCTGCTGCTTTAGCGCCGGGTGTATCTGTATCGGGAATGATGGTATTGGCAATTTCATCGATGAGTAATTGTTCGTCCTGCGAAAAGGATAAATCTTTTTTGTTGTTTTCGGTTTTACAACTTCCGAACAAGGCTGAAAAAGTAGGAACTGAAAGGGCTAAGCCCAAATATAACGCCATATCTTTTACCGCTTCTCTTCTTTCCATGTTAAATAAAAAATAATTGTTTTTTCGTTTAAGCTATAAAAGTACAAATAAAAAAGTTAAGTTAAATTAAAAAATGAAACTATAAATTTAACCAAAATAAATGAGTAGCTTAATGAAAGAAAGAATATTGACAATATTTTAAATAACAAACATATGTTTAATGAAATAATTTTAAGTAAAAACTTTTTTATTTAATAAAAATAACTATTTTTGCACTCCTTTACAAACGGTGCGGTAGCTCAGTCGGTAGAGCAAAGGACTGAAAATCCTTGTGTCGCCGGTTCGATCCCGGCCCACACCACAAAAGCTGAAACTTATTAGTGATAATGGTTTCAGCTTTTTTTATTTTTAATACTCATAGCAAAATAACCGAAAGGTTAACAAAAAATTTACGCTATGGTACAATTACAAAATGGTAATGCTTATTCAGAAGTAAGTGTAACCTTTACTTGTTATTCCTTACAGAATATGAAGAGCGGATAAGTCTGAACCTTAGTTTATTTTTTGCATGATTATAAAATCTATGATAACTCTTCGGAATTTGAAATTCCGAAGAGCAGATTTATTGAACTAAAAATTACTTCTGTACAGCAAAATATTTTTATTAACTTGTCCTTATCTTTAGCCACTGTTATTAACTTAGAAGCACACTATGTCACAAACAAATATTTCATCGGCAGCCTATTCCGATTCAAAACCGCATTATGAAATTCTCAACGGATTGCGCGGAGTAGCAGCATTAACCGTTATCTGGTATCATGTTTTTGAAGCTTTTGCCACCAGCCCGTACGATCAGAAATTTAATCATGGTTATCTGGCTGTTGATTTCTTTTTTATTCTTTCCGGCTTTGTAATTGGTTATGCTTACGACGACCGCTGGAAAACCATGAATACAAAAGATTTTTTCAAACGCAGATTAATACGTTTGCATCCGATGGTAGTGATGGGCGCTGTTTTAGGTACCATTACCTTTTATTTACAGGGAAGTGTGCAATGGGACGGCACAAAGATTGGCACATCTGCTTTAATGCTGGCACTGTTGTTTACCATGTTTCTAATTCCTGCGGCGTCCGGCTCCACAGCTGAAGTGCGCGGCAATGGCGAGATGTATCCTTTAAACGGGCCAAGCTGGTCTTTATTTTTTGAATACATCGGAAATATTTTATACGCTTTATTTATCCGCAGAATGTCAACAAAAGCACTTACCGTACTGGTAGCTTTATCCGGAGCAGGACTGGCGTGGTACGCCATTTTCAGCCTTTCAGGCTACGGACATTTAGGTGTTGGCTGGTCTATGCTGGATAATAATTTATTAGGAGGATTTCTGCGTTTGCTGTTTTCATTTTCGGCCGGATTGCTTCTGTCACGTATTTTTAAACCACGAAATATAAAAGGTGCATTCCTTATATGCAGCTTAGCCATTGTTGCATTACTTTCCATGCCTTATATTGGTGGCGAGGGCAATGAGTGGATGAACGGATTGTATGATACAGTATGTGTTATTGCAATTTTTCCTGTACTGGTATATTTAGGCGCTTCCGGAAAAACTACGGGTAAATTTTCATCCGGTATATGTAAATTTTTAGGCGATATATCCTACCCTGTTTATATGATACATTATCCGTTTATGTATCTGTTTTATGCATGGGTATGGGGCAAAGGAATTTTTGTACGCGCAACTGAACAAACCTTAACATTCTCTGAAACCTGGCCTATAGCCTTGCTTATATTCTTCGGAAACATACTGCTGGCCTATATTATACTAAAAGTATATGATGAACCTGTGCGCAAATTCTTAACACGTAGATTTTTGCTGAAGCAAAAAAAATAAGATAGTAACAAAACAAGCGTTGAGATTTCAACGCTTGTTTAAGATTCGAGTGATTCTTAAGTTTCATAAGGTTTTAAGATAACTTTTCCCTATCTTTAATCTTCTTACATTTTCTCTATAAAAAAACGAATCGATTTACTTATGAACTTTTCTTTTAAAAAAATTGCAGTCTTAATTTCTTTTATTTGTATCAGTGCAGTTTCTTTTTCTCAACATCAGTCTTGGATAAGAATTAATCAACTCGGTTATTTGCCCGAGGGTGTTAAAGTTGCCGTATGGGGAAGTAAAGAAACACAGATACCATCTACGTTTCAGCTCATTGACTCTGCAAGTGGCAAAATAGTATTCTCTGCTGCTACAGGAAAAAACTTTGGAAAATATGGTCCGTTTAATCATGTACTTCGTCTTAATTTTTCTTCTTACAAAAAATCAGGTAAATATTATTTAAAAGCCGGAAACACAGTGTCACCCGTGTTCAGGATTAATAATGATGCATATAAAGGTGCAGCAGATTTTGCATTGCATTATATGCGTCAGCAACAATGTGGCTTCAATCCGCATACAAAAGATTCCTGTCACACGCAGGATGCCTACACGCTGTATGCTCCGGTTCCTGACAGTACACGTATAGATGTAGTTGGCGGCTGGCACGATGCTTCGGATTATCTGCAATACTCCACCACTTCTGCTAACGCCACTTATCATTTGCTTGCAGCTTACAGAGATTTTCCACATGTATTTACAGATAAGCATCAGGCAAACGGTCTGGAAGGAAAAAATAATATACCCGATGTACTCGACGCTGCTAAATGGGGAATGGACTGGCTGTTGAAAATGCATCCTAAAAAAGACTGGCTCTTTAACCAAATAGCGGATGACCGCGACCATGCAAGTATGCGTATGCCCAAGATGGATAACTTTTATGGCAGAGGATTTGAAAGACCTGTATACTTTTGTTCGGGCGAACCTCAGGTACAGAAAAATATGCTGAATAAGACAACCGGCGTGGCTTCTACGGCAGGTAAGTTTGCCAGTGCATTTGCTTTGGGGTATAAAGTTTTCGGCAAACAACAGCCTGACTATGCAGCACAATTGTATGATAAAGCTTTTTCAGCTTATGAAATGGGTATTAAAAAACCAGGTGTACAACAAACAGCTTCTGTAAAGTCGCCCTATATTTATGCAGAAGATAATTATGTGGATGACATGCATCTGGCTGCTGCCAGTCTGTTTAAACTGACCGGTAATCAGCGTTATAAGAACGAATCTCTACAGTTTGCACGTAAAGAAAAAATAACTCCGTGGCTGGGAAAGGATACAGCTAAACATTATCAGTGGTATCCCTTTATTAATCTCGGACATTATGCTTTGGGAAATGCCGACAAAAACAGCAAAACTGAAATGATTCAATACTACAAACAAGGTATTGATATGGTGTGGAACAAAGCAAAACAAAATGGTTTTTATCGCGGCATTCCTTTTATCTGGTGCAGCAACAATCTTACAACTGCCTTTGCCATACAATGCCTGTGGTATAAGGATTTGAGTAATGATAAAACTTACGACGAACTGATGCAGGCAAACTTTGACTGGCTGTTTGGCTGCAATCCCTGGGGTACAAGCATGGTATACGGTTTGCCTGCATGGGGCGATACACCTGTAGATCCACACGCCGCATTTACAAAAATTGCTAACATTCCTGCTAACGGCGGATTGGTTGATGGTCCGGTGTACACTACAATCTACAGTAATTTGATAGGTATTACTTTATATAATGAAGATACCTATGCCGATTTCCAAAGTGATCTTGCAGTTTATCATGATGACTATGGCGATTACAGTACCAATGAACCAACAATGGATGGTACAGCATCTCTGATTTATTTACTGGCTGCAATGGAAAACAAAGGTAATCCTGAAAAAAAAAATTCCAGATAAATAACGGAGCCATTGTAAGAGGCGATGCTTCTGAAAAAAAAATAGCACTGGTATTTACGGGACATGAATTTGCAGACGGTGCACAAAGTATCATCAACACTTTACAAAAAGAAAAAATAAAAGGGTCTTTCTTTTTTACGGGAGATTTTTACAATACACCATTGTTCTATTCTGCCATTAAAGTACTAAGAACAAACGGACATTATCTGGGTGCACATTCCGATAAACATTTACTCTACAACGACTGGACAAACAGAGACAGTCTGCTCGTTACAAAAGAGGAATTTTTAAATGACCTGAAAGGTAATTATCAAAAGATGGAAAAGTCGGGCATTAAAAAAGAAGATGCTTATTACTTTCTCCCACCCTATGAATGGTACAATCAAACTATTGCAGAATGGACAACTGATGCGGGTTTGCAATTAATCAATATGACACACGGTACGCTCTCTCATGCAGATTATACAACACCGGATGCTAAAAATTATCGAAGTTCACAAGTTATATATGATAATATTATTGCTTATGAAAAAGCCAATAATATGAATGGTTTTATGCTGCTCACCCATATTGGAACACATCCGTCACGCACAGACAAATTTTACAACTATCTGCCGCAACTGATTCGTTATCTAAAACAAAAGGGATACAGTTTTGTAAGAGTGGATGAGTTGTTGGAAGATTGAGGTTGAGATTAAGGATAAGGTTAAGGTTGAGGTTTTGCT
>JAEWWO010000362.1 GCA_023396345.1 Bacteroidota bacterium | reverse complement strand
GCTATACCCGGTGTAGCTTTGGCTTGGGCGAGTCTGTTGTTTCTGCATTATTCAGGTTATGGTCATTTCAGTACTACCTTCTTTATTATCACGGGTGTTATTATGGCATTTGCTGTGCTGTTAGATTATTTAGTTCCATCCTGGGGTACAAAGAAATTTGGGGGTACCAAATGGGGTATGCGCGGTGCAAATATTGGTATTATTGCAGGATTGTTTATGGGACCCTGGGGCATTATAGCCGGACCATTTTTAGGTGCACTTGCCGGAGAATTGCTATACAACCTGAATCAAAAACAAAACAACGATTATAACCGTGCTGTAAAATCTGCATTCGGTTCTTTTGTAGGTTTCCTTGCAGGTACAGGTATTAAACTAATCATATCACTGGTGTATGCCTGGTTCTTCATTAAAGAATTTTTCTAAACTTGTTATCATCTGCTTTTAAAACAGAATACTTTATATTTGAATCTTTATGAAGAAATATTTTTTCATACTTATATTTTCAACGGCATTCTTAACAACCAATGCTCAAAAAATTTTGCAGGATGCTGCAAGGGAAAACGGCTATCATGAGTACGTCAATGACATGAAAATCTATCAGGATTCATTACTTTATTACAAAGAAAAAGCTGCCGGGTATTATACGCCGGCGGAAAGAAAAGTTTATATTGAAAGATACAATTCGGCACTGAAAAAATATAAGGAGCAACTATCAGCCTACACGCTGCAAAATAAAGCTAATAAATGGAGTGCTGTAGCCCTGCTGGAAAGCATCTATAGCCAGACGCTGACAGATTTAAACACTATTGAACAAAATGCAGCAAAGATTTCCGAATACGTGTGGCAGAATAAATACGGCGGGGAATTATATTCCATCTTACAGGCAAGGAAAAAAATAGCAGCACAACAATTAGCCGACCTCACACTTATCAACGCGCAAAATAAATCAGTAAAACTTTCTGAAGTAAAAGGGAAATATATTCTCATCAATTTCTGGGCAAGCTGGTGCCAGCCTTGCCGTGCAGAAAATGCACAACTGCTAAGTTTATATAAAAAATATAACTCCAAAGGACTTGAAATAGTCAGCATTTCGGTAGACAACAATAAAAAAGCCTGGCAAACAGCTTCTTTGCAGGACAACATCAACTGGATAAATCTCTATGCCGACGGTGGCTTTCACAGTCAGGCAGCATTGTTCTACAACGTAACGGGCGTGCCTGAAATGTATTTATTACGCAAGGAAAATAACACGCTTACACAGAATTTCACCCTGCAGCAATTGGTTGATATGCTCGAAAAGTAATAGTCTGTATTACTTTTTTCAATTAAACAATTATCTTTGCCGCAATTAAAAAACAGATTATATGTATCGTTCACATACTTGTGGAGAATTAAGAATTTCAGACGTTAATAAAGAAGTTACACTTGCCGGCTGGGTCCAAACCGTACGCAAGTTCGGAAGTATCAATTTTGTGGATTTGCGCGACAGATATGGTATTACCCAATTACTTTTCGGAGAAAATCTCAATGCGCAGTTAGACGAAAATCCGCTGGGCAGAGAATATGTAATTCAGATAAAAGGTAAAGTTACCGAGCGCAGCAGTAAGAATAAAAATATCCCTACCGGAGAAATAGAAATTACAGTTGATTCGTTTACAATATTAAATAAATCAGCCGTTCCGCCCTTTACCATTCAGGATGATACGGATGGCGGCGATGATTTGCGCATGAAATATCGCTATCTTGATTTAAGAAGAAATGCCGTAAAGAAAAATCTGGAACTGCGCTATGCCGTAGGCAGAAGTACCAGAAATTATCTGCACGAAAATAATTTCATGGATATTGAAACGCCTTTTCTTATTAAATCTACTCCCGAAGGTGCAAGAGATTTTGTTGTGCCTTCCCGCATGAACGAAGGACAATTTTATGCCTTACCACAATCGCCGCAAACTTTTAAACAATTGTTGATGGTAAGTGGTTACGACCGATATTATCAAATCGTGAAATGCTTTAGGGATGAGGATTTGCGTGCAGACCGCCAGCCGGAATTTACACAAATAGACTGCGAAATGTGTTTTGTAGAACAAGAAGATATTCTGCAAATGTTTGAAGGATTGGTAAAAAGAATTTTTAAGGACGTAAAAAATATTGACTATACAGAGCAGGTAGAAAGAATGACCTGGGAAGATGCGATGTGGCAATACGGCAATGATAAACCGGACATCCGCTTCGGTATGCAACTTAGCAATCTTAAATTTCCTCAGCACGTTTTCCCTGACAGAAAAGGTGTAGATAATTTCTTTGACGGAGTTGACTTTAAAGTATTCAACGAAGCTGAAACTGTTGTAGCTATTGCTGTTCCGGGCGCAGCTGAATATACACGCAAACAAATAGATGAACTTACAGACTGGGTAAAACGTCCGCAGATTGATATGATGGGTCTTGTAAATATTCGCTACAATGCAGATGGTACACTGAAAAGTTCTGTAGATAAATTTTATGATGAACAAAAATTTAAAATTGTTGCAGAAGCTTGCGGAGCAAATCCGGGAGATTTAATACTGATACTGGCAGGAAAAGAAGAACGCACCAGAAAAGCCATCAGCGAGCTTCGTCTTGAGATGG
>JAEWWO010000354.1 GCA_023396345.1 Bacteroidota bacterium | reverse complement strand
TTTGCGGGGGCTGCTTTTTTGACAGCTACTTTCTTAGGAGCAACTTTAGCAGGTGCAGCTTTCTTTACAGCAGCTTTTTTGACTACAGGTTTCTTAGCCTCAGGCTTTTTATCAGCTGCTTTCTTAGGAGCAGGTTTTGCCACTTTAGCTGGTACGGCTTTCTTTGCAGCAGCTTTTTTCACAGGAGCCTGTGCAGTCTTTTTAGCAGCAACGGGAGCTTTTTTTGTCGTCTTTGCTGTCTCTTTTTTACCTTTTACAACAGTTTTCTTTGTAGCCATTTCTTTAAGTAAATTAATCTTGTTTTTGAATGTGCACTTTCAGCAGATTTCCGTCAATCTCTATATCAGTCGCATCCTCTAAACTATCAACTAACAATAGTTCATCAGCCAAAATTTCCGCGCAAATGTAATGTTTATATTTCACAATTGCGGTATTTAACACTGTATTATTTAAAATTCGTACAAAAATACGATCAGTGAGTTCAAATTTACGTTCTTTTCTGATATTTTGTACACGATTTATAAACATTCTGGCATTGCCTTCCTGTCTTAATTCTTCAGTAATGGTAATATCCAACGCTACGGTTACTAAACCTTTGCCTGCAACCGACCATCCCGGAATATCTTCGGCTGTAATAATCACATCTTCGGTTGTGATGATAACGTCCTCTCCTTCGATATTTAAAGTATAAGATCCTGTCTGCTCCAACTGCTCAATATCTTTTTGAGAAAGAGCTGCTATCACGTCCGCTGCCTGCTTCATTTTTTTGCCCAGACGTTTACCTAAAGATTTAAAGTCTGCTTTTATCTTTTTGGAAATCACCGAATTAGATTCTTCTAAATACTCAATTTCCTTAATGTTTGTTTCGGACTTAATGAGGTCTTTCACTTTTTGTAACTGCATTTTCATATTGTTATCCAAAACAGGAATCAATACTTTTTGCAGCGGCTGACGAACAATAATATTTTCTTTTTTTCTAAGCGAAAGAATGAGCGAAGAAACATCCTGTGCCAATGACATTCTCTCTTCTAATGAAGTATTAATATAAGTTTCATTAGCTTTAGGAAAGTCCACATGATGAACACTCTGACTTTCAAACCTTTGTGTAACATGATTTAAATTACGGAATATTTCATCACTAAAGAACGGAGACAAAGGAGCCATCAGTCGAACCAGTGTTTCCAGACATTCATATAAGGTTTGATAGGCAGAAATTTTATCCTGCTCATACTCCCCTTTCCAGAATCTTCTTCTGCACAAACGCACATACCAGTTGCTTAGTTTTTCATCTACAAAATCATCCACAGCTCTGTAAGCTACTGTTGGTTCATAGTCATCTAAATTCTCATTTACTTTCTTTACCAAAGAATGTAATTCAGATAGTATCCACTGATCTATTTCCG
The DNA here is from genome assembly GCA_023396345.1 of Bacteroidota bacterium. Lineage (GTDB taxonomy): Bacteria > Bacteroidota > Bacteroidia > Chitinophagales > Chitinophagaceae > Haoranjiania. Next base: position 2,501 of record JAEWWO010000354.1, on the reverse strand, counting down.
GTCTTGCACTGATTTCAATATTTTCTTCGGAGAAAGAGAATCCATCCAGATTGGAATACAATGCAAAGAACTGATAGGTATTGTACAAAGTTCCGAAAAATTTACGCTGCACTTCTTTAATTCCGTCAATATCAAATTTTAAGTTATCCCATGGAGATGCATTTGTCATTAAATACCAGCGGGTGGCATCTGCTCCATACTTTTCAATGGTATCAAACGGATCAATGGTGTTGCCGAAACGCTTAGACATTTTATTACCGTGTTTATCTAATACCAATCCATTGGAAACCACTGTTTTAAAAGCTTTACCGGGATATTTTTCATCAGAAACCTCTATGCCGTGTTTTTTCAGTTCTTCGTGGATATCTTCTTTAACCATTGAGCTGATAGCATGCAAAGTGTAAAACCAGCCTCGTGTCTGATCCACACCTTCACAGATAAAATCAGCCGGATAATTTTGTGCAAATTTTTCTACGTTTTCAAACGGAAAATGCCATTGTGCAAAAGGCATGGCACCACTATCGAACCATACATCTATCAAATCAGCAACGCGCTTCATAGGCTTTCCTGTGTTCGATATTAATATTAGGTTATCTACATAAGGCTTATGTAAATCAATCTGTAAGATGCCGTCTTTTATTTCAAATGTATTTTCAGAATTCAGACCGGCTTCAACAGCTTTGCTGTACTCTTCGGTTAATTCTTTTATACTCCCAATACATTTTCCCTCACCATCTTCACTTCTCCATACCGGCAATGCTGTCCCCCAAAAACGACTTCTGCTCAGGTTCCAGTCAACCATATTTTCCAGCCAGTTGCCAAATCTTCCTTCACCGGTGGATTTTGGTTTCCAGTTGATGGTATTGTTCAATGCAACCATTCTGTCTTTCTGAGCAGTAGTTTTTATAAACCAGGCTTCCAGCGGATAATACAAAACCGGCTTATCTGTACGCCAGCAATGCGGATAACTGTGTTCGTATTTTTCTACTTTAAACGCTTTGCCTTCTTTTTTGAGTTTTACAGAGATATCTACGTTAACATCCTGATAATCAGGATCATCTTTATAATTTTTCACATATCTTCCGGCAAATTCTCCCATACCCTCTACAAATTTCCCTTCGCGGTCTACCATTGTCAGCACACCTATATCATATTTCTGACCTACTTTATAGTCATCTGCACCAAAGGCCGGAGCTGTATGTACAATACCGGTACCATCTTCGGTAGTAACAAAATCACCGAGCAATGTCATAAATGCATTAGGATTATCCATACGGTTTGCTTCGGCAGGAAGTAATTGTTCGTAGTGAATATACTCTAAATCGCTGCCTTTAAACTCCGCAAGAATCGTCCAGGGAATTGACTTATCTCCACTTTCATAATCATGAAAATCAGCATCTTGCTCTTCTTGTTTAAAGTATTTATTCAATAAACTTTTTGCGATAACTAAATTCTGTAATTCTGAAGTATAGGGGTTAAAAGTTTTTACCAACACATAGTCAATGTTCGGTCCTACAGTCAGTCCGAGGTTTGATGGCAGCGTCCAAGGCGTAGTGGTCCAAGCCATGAAAAACACATCGGCATCTGCTTTCTCAAACAGGAAAGCACTTTTTTCGTCTTTTACCACCTTGAACAAAACAGTAGCACTGGTATCTTTTACATCTTTATACGTTCCTGGCTGATTGAGTTCGTGTGAGCTTAATCCCGTGCCTGCTGCAGGCGAATATGGCTGAATAGATATACTCTGATACAAATAACCACGGTCGTACATTTTCTTTAGAAGCCACCACAATGTTTCAATGTAATTATTTTCAAAAGTGATGTAAGGATTGTCCAGATCAACCCAATAACCCATAAGCGTAGTAAGCTCGTCCCACTCCTTCTTGTAGCGCAAAACAGCTTCTCTGCATTTACGGTTATATTCTTCAACAGTAATTTTTGTACCGATGTCTTCCTTGGTAATGCCTAATTCTTTTTCAACGCCAAGCTCTACGGGCAAACCATGTGTGTCCCATCCACCCTTTCTTTCCACTTTAAAACCCTTCATGGTTTTGTAGCGGCAAACCATATCTTTAATGGTTCTGGAAATCACGTGATGAATGCCGGGCATACCGTTGGCACTGGGCGGTCCTTCGTAGAAAACAAAAGACGGCGCATCCTTTCTTATCGCTATACTCTTTTCAAATGCCTGCTCTTCCTGCCATTTATTCAACATTTCTTTCTCTACCTGAGGAAGATTAAGCGAACCAAATTCTTTGTATTTATTGCTCATCAGTAAAAAATATCATTAAAAAATGAGTGCAAAGTTACTAATAAATCCGTGAAATATTTTTTAGATAAAATAATAAATAATCAAATACTTTATCTAATTTGCTATAAATTACTCTTCATTTTTATTTTATGAAAAATCTAATCTGTTGTTTGTTAGTAATAATGATAATTGTAGCGGCTTGTAAAAAAGAAATTACTCCTCCAAACGAAAACCCCAAACCCGAACCTCC
>JAEWWO010000312.1 GCA_023396345.1 Bacteroidota bacterium | reverse complement strand
AAAAAAAGTTTTCACCATTCTATCTTCCAGAGAATGAAAGGTTATTACCGCTGCTCTTCCTCCGCTTTTCAGTACTTCAGGTATTTGTTCAAGCAATTCTTCCAATGCTTTCATTTCCTCATTCACCTCAATTCTTAATGCCTGAAATACCTGTGCAAAATATTTGTTAGGATTGCCTTTAACCATCGGCGCTATCAGACTTTTAAAGCCATTAACCGTTTCGAGTGCTGCTGCACTCCTGTTTTCCGTTATATATTTTGCCAGCGTTTTTGAATTGGTAACCTCACCGTATTTACTAAACAGATTCTGCAATGTTTTTTCATCGTTGTTCAGCAAAATATCTTTTGCTGTTGTATCTGACCTTACATCCATTCTCATATCTAAAGGACCGTCAAATCTTATAGAGAAACCTCTCTCTGCCTCATCGAACTGATGACTGCTTACTCCCAAATCTGCCAGCAAACCATCTACCGCTTCAATACCATTTACTCTCAAAAATTTTTTCACATACCTGAAATTCTGCGGAATAAAACTTATCCGCTTTTCTCCTTCAGGGATATTTTTTTGCGCATCTTCATCCTGATCAAAAGCTATCAATCTTCCTCTATCGTTCAGCTTATTCAGAATCCCTCTGCCATGCCCACCACCGCCAAACGTACAGTCTACATAGATTCCCTCAGGTTTTATGTTCAGCTGTCCGATAGTTTCGTGAAACAACACCGGAATATGATACGCATTACCTTCCATCTCCACTAATTTATCAATTTATACTCCCGTAAAAAGCTCTCCCGCCAACGATTCCAGACTTGACATCTGCGCAGCAATGTACTTGTCTTTGGTATCTTTATCCCAAATCTCTACTTTGTTACCCTGCGCCCAGAATACCACTTCCTTCGTTAAACCGGCATACTCCTGTAAATTTTTAGGTATCAGCAATCTTCCGGCAGCATCGGGTTCTACTATAGCAATTCCATCCAGAAACAATCTGATAAACTGCTGCACTTTGGGATTGAAGTCATTCATTGCATCCAGCTTATTTTTCATCACTTCCCACTGACTTTGCAAATAGAGTGTAAGGCAATTATTCATACCACGCTTGATAACAAAAGACTTTTCATCAGTCTCCTGTAGCTGCCTGCGAAATTCAGCAGGAATCATCATCCTGCCTTTTGCATCAATAGAAACTTTATATTCGCCGAAAATAGCTGACATGAATTGAGTTAATTTTTACTTTACAAAATAACACAATTTCCCACTTTTTACCACGTTTTACCACAATCATTTTTATCCACAAAACAAAATGGGCTGTAAGCCAATGCTAATAAGGGTTACAAGGGAATTCTTACATCATTGGTGTGAAAATAATGTGGATAAATGTGGATAACAGCAGTAAAAATACAAACTAAATACACAAAGGCATTGTATAATACAGACTTATGAAGCTTTATTGTGTGCAGAATTAGTAGCTTGAACAAAAACCATTGTTAACAAGTAGTTGTTCACTAATCAACAATTTTACTTCGCTAAGATTTATAAATACTTTGTTTGATAAGTTTTTTTTGAACTTTTGTCATATTTTTTCTGCCGGGCTTAACTCCGGGCTGTGCAATAGGGTAAATTCAGCAGGAAGCTTTTGCTAGTCGATAGGTGAAAATGCTCCATAAAGATAGGTACTTTAAGATAGGTACTTTGGAATACTTATTGAAAAGGGCATATGGGCTTTACGCCTTTGCTGTTAGCTTCCTGCCGTTTTTAGTGAACAACCCGAACTTGCATTCATCCTGAAAATAAAGATTACTTAGCGATAATGTTGCTTTACTTCGCCCGGTGGCTTCTCTACCGATGCAATCAAAGTTTTTTAAAATCCTCTACCTTGTCCTGATCTTTGCTGACATGGGATTTTCTTGCTACTTTCGTTTTGGCGCCAAACTTTAGTATGCAGTATTTCAATAGTGTATTGTATTTTACTTCTTTGTTGAATTTTTTTCCCATTGCTTGAGCGCTACAAAGCCTGTTAGCCCGTTGTTAGGGGTCATGCAGCACCCTAGACAATGCTTCATGTTCGGCTTGGGTGAATACTGAGGGTTTAAACCCTTTGCGGTTATGGGATAGCAAAGACTCAAGGCCGCCGTTTTTGTAAGAGGCCCTCCAGTTATGTGTCGTCTGGCTGCCTGCGCCAATACGCTCCATGAGTGCACGTTTAGAAATACCCGTTTGCCCTTCCTTTTTTATTTCTATAAGCATCTTTATGCGGGGAACAAATAGACTGTGCTACTTTAAGCAATTTACAAAGCATGGTTAAATCTTCTTTTACGGGTATTACTAACCTGTTAAGAAATTATGAAATGGTCAAATTCGGGATTATTGAAAAGACCATGTGGTCAAAAAATGGTAATGAGATTCCGAATAAAATTACAGTTAATAAATAATTGTCACACCTGCGCCGAAGCCCATATCGCTATCATAGTGGGTTGACAAGGCAAGCCATTTGGTAGTAATGTACCGGAAGCCTGCCGTATATTCTTTATCGGTATTGGCCATCAGGTTGAGGCGCAAACGTGGCGTGATGGGAATATCTTCACGCATTAACTGAAAGCGGATTTTTCCGAACATATCAATCCTTGCATCCGCTACAACTAACCACGGCAAGGTGTATTGAAAACCCGCAACGGGCGCCCAATAATTTTTATGAATCGTTTCCTGCCCAAAGACATTCTTTTCCACGCCGTGGCTTTTTGCTTTGTAACGATACTGTGTACCGATGTATGGGTAAGCCC
>JAEWWO010000304.1 GCA_023396345.1 Bacteroidota bacterium | reverse complement strand
AATCAAATGTGTACACATTTTTTCCATCGCTTATGCAAATATTTTTGTTCAGGGTAAATAATTGCAGATTATCAGCAGGTTTATTGTCAGACTTATCAAACCGCACCGGCTCTATTTTAGCCGCTTTTAAATCTGCTTTTATTTGCGTATAAAAAATTCCCTTGTTGGCGTGTTTTATAAACAGATTTCCTTGTTGGTCCTGAATAATTTTTTTTGCCGGAATATTATTTGCCGAATCTAACAAACGCAGGTATTGCCAGTTATTATTCTCCCCTTTTTTATATAAGGCAATGCCTATATAACTGCCCTGAATAAGATAATCCGGATTGATGAGCAGCTTTTCCATAGTCCAGCCGCCGGGCACTGAAGAAATTTGTTGTGCTGCACTTCCTTCAATTTTATAGGTTGCATTATTATTACCACACAAAAGTGTATTGTCTGCCTGATACAGATTCCATACCTGCTCCGAAATATTATTGATTTTATTGATTGAAGAAACAGCAAATGTGTTCACATTGTCTATTTTCATATTGAACAATCCATGATTAGAACCAATGTACAAGTGATTATTAATATGTTTTGCTGTGTAGCTGGCTCCCAATCTTCCTTCATTATCTTTAAAGAAAGTTAATCCTGAATTGATAACCAGATAGTCAATACCATTGTCTAAAGCCGCTACAATATTTCCTGCAAAATCCTTATAGAGATTAAGCACCGTATTGTTTTGAAGCCCCTTTTGCCGGTTGATGTGATGAATAATTCTGCCCTGCGCATCGCTGATGATTATACCATTTTGAATAGTACCGAATGCATAGCGATTGTCTTCAATTTGTATACCTGCGTTTAAATCGTTTTGCTGAATAAAATTATCGGCAACGCTATTCCATTTATGAATAGAAAAACCATCATAAATATAAAAACCGTGTTTTACGGTGCCTATCAATGTGGTATTGTTGATGAAAGGAACGATAGAAATGATTTTCTTATCATTAAACAATTCACTGCCTTCTATTTTGGAAACAGAGTTATCTTTATTAATGAGATATAAACCATGTTCCAGTACCTGAATATATTCTTTGCCTCTTATGGAAAAAAGCAGCATTATATTTCCGGGAAAGTTGATAGAGTTTACTTTATTGTTGCGAAAGCGATATAGCTGAGAAAACGACTGAAAATAAACACCGTCTGTTGTGGGTAGTATTTTCCAGATTTCTTCTTTCTGAAAAATGGGTTTTTCTATCAGATGATTAAGAGAGGTATATTTAAGCGGACCTTTAGGCATAGCTTCCCAATAGCCAAACTCGCCATATCCGCCTGTGAATATTTTGCCCTGATTATCTGCTGCTACAGCCCGTACTATTTGATTGTCGGGCAGTTTATCAATTGTCCACTGAGAGCCGTTGAAACTCAACAATCCCAGTCCGTTTCCGAAATAAAGAATACCGTTTTCTGTTTGTGTTATTGACCAGTTGCGGCTGTCAGCGTTATAAGTGCTTTTGGCAAAATTTACAATCTGAGGTGTACCCGTAACACTAAACTGAGCAAATAAATTTGTGTTGAAAAGTAAAATACTTGTCAACAACACACACAAATTCCGTAACCAGACAGAAGAAATCATGCCTAAAAATAGCAAAAAAATATTAAGGAGCTATTCTAAAAGTTTTCCATTGGGTGTCAACAAGTGTATAGACTATTCTGTCGTGCAGGCGACTGCTTCTACCCTGCCAGAATTCTATTCTTTCAGGCTTTATAATATATCCGCCCCAATGCGCAGGACGCGGCACAAATTCAGGATATTGTTGCTTGTATTTTACTTCGTTTTCTTCCAGAACACTTCTGGAGTCTATAATCTGACTTTGCGGAGAACTCCAGGCACCAATTCTGCTGCCGTAAGGACGCATCTGAAAATACTGGTCGCTTTCTTCTGCTTCAATCTTTTCTGCGTAGCCTTCTATGTTTACCTGACGCTGCAATTCTTTCCAAAAAAAAACAAGAGATACACGATTGTTTGCATCAATATGTGAACCCTTGCGACTGTCGTAATTGGTAAAGAATGTAAAGCCTTCAGCGGAAAAATCTTTCAATAAAACAATTCTTGCAGACGGATATCCTTCGGGTGAAACAGTTGAAACAGTCATGGCATTTACTTCGTTTATTTTACTTTCAACCGCCTCATTCCACCACACTTCAAACTGCTGAAGCGGGGCTTCGAGTACATCTTCTTCATTCAGTTTTTTCAGCATATAATCTATTCTGATATTGCCTATATTTTTTTCCATAATCCTGTATTTATTTTGACTGATTATCTAAAAAAAGCTTTTCTTCTTTGTTAAGTGATTGTATTCCCCTCTCGTTTATTTTATCCAGAATTTTATTGAGTTTTTGTTCATCGTTGGTAAAGTAGGGATTGTTTCTTTTTGTTGATTTAGCATCCGGCTCAAACATAGTATTCATCTTATTTCCCAAATCATTCATCCATTTACCCAAATCTCTGCCCTGATTTAATTGCCTGATAAAGAAAAAGCCCGTAATTCCTGCTATTAAATGTGCAGCAATTACCGGAACCGAAGAGGTAAATAAAGTAAGTAAGGCATATACCGCACTTAATATCCAGATAGAAAAGCCCCCATTGAAAGAAGTAAAAACTTTATAGTTAGGCGATACGGTTGTTACTGCAGCAGCTATGGCAAACACAGATAAAGAGGCAGAAGCCAGATAATAGTTTGCACTCATAAAAGTAGACACCAGCACATATATAATTCCTCCAAAAAATCCACCATAGATATATAAAGGAATTACCCGCTTATTGCCCAATAATTGCTGAAGAATGGTACCGAAAAACAACAACCAAATCATACTGGATAAGATAGCCATAAATCTTTCATGCGTAAACATAAAAGTGAGTATTGACCAGGGTTTCGAAATGAATGCAGCAAAGTTACCCTGCAAAGCCAGCCAGCTGATGGGATGATAAATCTGATCTTCGCGCAACTGTGCTTCTATACCATTTTTAGTCAGAGGCATTCCATTAATGGCTTCCCAGAATAAAATGGCAGCATAAACTATAAGGTTCAGAATAAGTATTTTAAATACTATGTTTCTGTCAATAAAAGATTTTCTCCAGATTTCCATTTATTAAAATTTCTGCATAAATAAATTAAGCTATTACATAAAATTTCTTCCTTTCTTTTTCCAGTACCATACAATGATAAATCCTGTAATAGCACCACCTATATGAGCAGCATGAGCTACACCTGTGTTGGCAGAAGAAAAACCAAAAATAATATCCAGTACTAAAACACCTGTAATTGCCCATTTAGCTTTAATAGGAATGGGAATAAACATGAGATACAACGGTGTGTTGGGAAAAAGAAAAGCAAATGCTACAAGCAAGCCATATACCGCTCCGGAAGCTCCTACTGCCAGGCTGAATCCATCAGTAAAATATTGAACAGCCAAATGAAGCGCAGCCGCACCCAGACCACAAAGCATGTAGAAAATCAGAAACTTTTTTCCACCCCATAAGTTTTCGAGTATTCTGCCAAACATCCACAAGGCAAACATATTGAAGAAAATATGAAACATACCACCATGCGCAAACATATGTGTTACCACCTGCCATAGCTGAAACATAGAAGTGTTAATTGGCCACAAACCAATCAGTTCTGTAAAGTTCATACGCTTATCAAGCACATTCTGCAATATGAAAACCAGCACATTAATAATAAGCAGGTTCTTTACAACCGGCGGAAAATTATCATTGGAAGAATACCTGTAATTCATTTATAAATTTTATTTTAATTTCAATTGTACCAGATTTTCTATATGCAGGGTATGCGGAAACATATCTACCGGCTGCACTTTTGTAACTTTATATTTTGCATCCAGCAATTGCAAATCTCTTGCCTGCGTAGCCGGATTGCAGCTCACATAAACAATAGTAGGCGCTTCCATTTCCAGTAATTTATTTACCAGCTTTTCGTGCATGCCCGCGCGTGGCGGATCGGTAATTACCACATCCGGACGACCATGTTCTGCAAAAAAATTATCGTCACAAATTTTTATCACATCGCCCGCAAAAAAATGCGCATCTTCAATATTATTCATTTCGGCATTTAGCTTAGCATCTTTAATAGCGTCTTCAATCAATTCCACGCCGATAATTTTTTTTGCATTATGGCTACAAAAAATTCCTATGCTTCCTGTGCCGCAGTATAAATCGTATAAAACCTGTGTACCCTCCGGTTCCGCAAAATCGCGTGTAATACGGTAAAGCTTCTCAGCTTGTTTGCTGTTGGTTTGAAAAAAAGATTTAGGACTTATTTTAAATTCAAAATCTTCGAGCTTTTCTGTTATGTATCCTTTACCAAAATACACTACAGGCTCCAAGTCGAATATACTATCGTTTTTCTTTTCGTTGATGGTATAAAGCAAGGTAGTTATCTGCGGAAATTTTTGTAAAAGTAAATCAAGCAATGCCTTCCGGTTTTCTTCATCTTCGTATCCCAACACAATATTTATCATCAGCTCATCAGTAGTAGTATTGCGCACATGCATGGTACGCAACCAGCCGGTATGATTTCTTATATTGTAAAAAGGAATTTTTCTCAGGCGGGCAAAATTGGCTACAAATTTTCTTATTTCATTGGTAGGTTCTTTTTGCAAATGACAAATATCTATATCTACTACTTTATCAAAAAAACCTCTTGCATGCAAACCTGCTGCAT
>JAEWWO010000264.1 GCA_023396345.1 Bacteroidota bacterium | reverse complement strand
ACTTATCAGCTCGCTGAAAATAAAGAAAAATATTTTCCTATTTTCGATATTCATGGTTTTATTGGTTACAAAGGAAAACATCCAACGCTCAACTTTGTAATGATTGATTGTTTTAACGATGATACTCCTGTAAATGATTTTACATTCCTCGATCGTATTGCCAATGATCCGTCAGTAGTTATTTGTCTGAGTTCCGAAAGGAAAAATGCCATGCAGGCTGTAAGACGCATGTTTATTGAGTTGATGAATCGAAAAATCAAAAACCCCGTTGTTGTTATGATTGACAGCGACCGGCAAACAACCGATGAACATTTAATTCATTATTCTACCGAAGCCGGCGCATTGTTGATTGATGGCATGGGCGATGGTATTTCTCTGGGATTAAAACAGAATGCATACAAAGAGCTTAATGAAAACTTCTCAGCAGCCAGCGGAAGAAATTATCAGGAAAATAATAGCCCTGAACAATTCCTGAATGCTTCGGCATTTAGCATACTACAGGCAGCCCGCACACGCATTTCCAAAACTGAATACATTTCATGTCCCAGTTGCGGCAGAACCTTATTTGACCTGCAGGAAACAACCGCTAAAATCCGTGAAGTAACGCATCATCTCAAAGGTGTAAAAATTGCTATTATGGGCTGTATTGTAAATGGTCCGGGAGAAATGGCTGATGCTGATTTCGGATATGTGGGCAGTGGCGTTGGTAAAATCACTTTGTACAAAGGTAAAGAAGTAGTAAAAAGAAATATTGACAGTGAAATTGCCGTTGACGAACTCATCAATTTATTAAAAGAAAATGATGCGTGGGTGGAGCAGGAATAGTTCTCTTCTTTATAAATAATATTTGTAATCGCCGGAGGCGATAAAATAGTTATACGAGGCGAGGACGCCTCGTATAACTCATATTTTTACAAGTGATTACAACTTATCTTCATTTTTCTATTTTACCATCTCTTTAAATATATTTTTCAATAATAACATTTACTTTTAATGTAAATCATTAAATTATTTTGTTATGACTCCCACAGATACTTTCTTTCATACCTGGCTAAACCAAATTGGTAAGAACGCTTCTATTAAAGAGCAAATTGAATCTCTGCAATCAAGATTACAAAAAGATAACGAAGAGGACGAAGGAAATAAAGAGGATAAAGAAAGCCTGAAAGCATCCATAGCAAAGCTTGAGGCAGAATATGCCAACATTAAAGATGCTGCTGACGGCAATAAAAAAGCTTTGATAGATGCCGTTGAAAAATCGGAGAATAAAGAAATTATTATTAATCCGAGAGAAGCATCTGAAGGCGGATTAACTCCGCATGCCTATCGTGTTTATTTAGACAATGGCGATTTAAAATATCTGACTTTAAAATAAATTTCATTATAAAAAATCATTATCATGTTTAAATCATTCCTTACTGCATTATTTGCAATATTGTTTATCAACATCGGATTTGCACAATACAATGAAGAAGGTGCCTGGCAAGTAAAAAACGGAGACACCGTGCATACCGTGGTTCTTACTGATGGCTATCTGTCTCATTCCGTATTTGATATTAATAACAAAAAATTCTATTCCACACGTGGAGGCACTTACAAGCTTATCAACAACAAACTTGAAGTAACATGGCAATACGATACCGAAAAAACTGTTGCCAAACTTGCACCTGAACAATGGCTCGGAACTACTACCGCTTTTGATGTAGACATGGCTAACGGTCAGGTTTTCAGCAATGTCTCAGGACAAAATCAACAATGGATACAAACAGATAAGAACAATGCTCCGCTTGCAGGTGTCTGGAGATTCTACGCACGTAAACAAAACAACAATGATGATGTAAAACCTTCAACACTGGGAGACAGAAGAACGCTCAAAATACTTACGGGCAACAGATTTCAGTGGGCTGCCATCAACATTAAGACGGGAGAATTTTTCGGAACCGGTGGTGGTACTTATTCTTTTAATGACGGTAAGTACACAGAGAATATTGAGTTCTTCTCACGCAACAATGACCGTGTTGGAGCCTCACTGAGCTTTGAAGGAAAAATTGAAGATGGCAAATGGCATCACTTTGGTAACAGTTCTTCCGGCGATCCTATCTATGAGGTATGGAGCAGAATAAAAGAAGATTAATTCAACTCAAAATTCTAAAACAAGCTGTTTAAAAAATTGACATCTTAAGCGAAGCGAAAAATCTGATTTCAGATTCTTTATTTGTTCCGTTAAAGTGGAATCTATTCGGGGTGACAAAACAACTTTTTAAACAGCCTGTATTTCTTTAATCATTATCTCCATGGGATTCATGGGATTCATGAGATTCATGAGATTCTGCTTATTGCTGCGAACCAGCAGGACCAATTGAATTTACCCAGTTAATGATTGTTTGTTTTTGTACATCAGAAAGAATTGCATCGATATGAATGATTGTATAAGACTTCAAAGGCATTTCTCCTTTTTGAATAGTCTCTCCTATCTCTTCAACTTTATCTGAACGTCTTTCATTGGAATAGGTAGCAAATGCATCAAAGTTTAGTTTTTCCTTTCCTTCTTTTACATGCGATTCCAGAAACCAGGCTACAGGTTGCATTCTGTTGTACCACGGATAAGCCGTATTGTTTGAGTGGCAATCGTAACAGGATGTTCTTAAAATTTTATCGACATCCGCAGGCACAGTATACACATTATTGATGTTTGCAGGTTGCTCTGTAGTTGAGATATTTTTTTCAGTTGGAAAAAATTGTATAGCTACCAATATTACCAACAAAACTAAAAGTACTTTTTTCATGATTAATAAAATTTTGCCAGGCAGATTTAAATTAATAAGCACCCGCAGGCGGGATTAAAAGATAATTTTTTTATAGATAAATATTATAAGATTTACTCTTCGCCACCTCCTTTAATAGCACCTAATAAATTAAATGCACCGTTGGTAACTATATTTTCACTCTGAATACGCTCGGGCTGCAAAGTAACCATACCATCGGGTGAAGCAATAGCCGTTACGGGTGTCATTACAAATGTACTATCATTTTTTGCAACAAATACATAATCGCTGCCTTCAAAATGTACCACAGCCATTTCCGAAACAGCTTTCGACTGAAAATCCTTTACGCTGAATTCTGCATTTAAAAACATTCCGGGTAGCAGATTATGTTCAGCATTCAGAAAATGACAATGCAGCACGGCACTGCGGTTTTCGCTCAGATCTTTTGAAACCAGCACCACCTGTACATCGTATCTTTTATCGGGTTGCGCACTGAGATAAACAGAGCCTTTCATGCCCGGTTTAAAATTCATAATGTCGTTTTCAAAAATACTAATTGCCGCATGAATGTCCGATGGATTTACCAGTTCAAACAGCACTTCTGAAGGACTTACATATTTGCCGATATTCACATTCACTTTTGAAACAAAACCATTTATGGGTGAATATAAACTTACACTTCTTGTGATGTTATTCAGCGAAACATTTGCCGGATTAATGTTTATTATCCGCAGCTTTTGTTCAAGTGATTTTATTTCAACCTGCAGTGAATTATAATCTCGCAACGCCAACTGATAATTTTTTGTACTGGTGGCATTATTCTCCTGTAAATCTTTTTGTCTGTCAAGGTCAGATTTTGCATACTGCAATTTTGCTTTTGCACTTAAATAATCTTCCTGCAATTGTACATACACAGGATCTTCAAGAGTAGCAATACGCTGTCCTTTACTTACCTGCGATCCGGGCAGCAAATTAGTGTTTCGAAGATATCCGCCCATAGTGGCACTTACTGAAATCAGGCTTTGAGGCGGCACTTCTACAACTCCGGAGGCTGTTACGGTTTGATGTATATTTTCTACACCCTGCGAAGAAATTTTTACACCTGCATTTTTTATCTGTTCTCTGTTAAGAATAATAGTATCTCCGTATATTCTTATTTTTTCTTCAGCCGTTTCCTCCACCTTGTTTTTGTCGTCTTTACAGGATACGAAGAAAGGCATTATCATTATTAAAATGAATAAATAATTTCTTCCTCTGACTATATTAATTTTTCTTGTAAACATATTTTCTAAATTTATTTTTCATTTGCAGAGAGGTATTCTATTTCAATACGTGCTTCATTGTATTTTTTTAATGCATCCACATATTCATTTTTTATATTAATGGCATTATTAATTAATGTACTCCATTCAATATAATTAATTTCGCCTACCCTGTATTGTGCATTCGCTGTTTTAATAATGGTTTCTGCATGAGGTATACCGGTTTGCTGAAAATAGGTAAGAGCTTTATTTGCTTGTTCTGCATTACTTACAAACTCCGTAAACTGCCTGACGAAACTCATCCTTGCTACATCAAGATTAGCATCATTAATATCATTCATCAATTGCATAGCTTTTATTTTTTCCTTTTGTCCTTTTGTGAATATAGGAATCAATACACCTGCATCAACCGAATGAAATCTTTTGCCTCCATTGTTGTACACGGCATCTCTTGCCTGATTTTCATACCATCCTACAAATGACTGATTGTTGTATCCAATTCTGAAATCTGGTAATAGTTTTGACTTCTCTACTTCTACCTGACTGTTGTTGATTTCTTTTTGATATTGCAACGATTTCAAATAAGGATGTTGCTCCACATCGTTGAGAGAATTTAAGGAATACGCAACAGACAAGGAATCAGCGGGAGAATAGGGATTTCTGTCGTTTAATAAAACACCCAGAATATTTTGTTGTGAAAGTAAATCAGACTCCAGTTGCGACAGTTGTAATTGCAATGACGCAAGCTGACTTTCTAAGGTAGTTTTCTCTAACAGGTTGCTTTCTCCTTTTTCGTACCGTAAAGCCGCCACACGATTATAATCGGTTATAATACTATTCACCTGCTGCAACAATTGTTTCTTCTTATCAAGAAACTGTATATTCAGATATACTTTTTTCACTTCACGGTTCAACAAGCTTTTGTAAAGAGACATTTGCAACAAAGAAGCCTGCACATTTTTCTGCAACAAATCTCTTTCTCTCTTATACACTACGGGTAATGAAAAAGTTTGAGATATAGAAAATTTAGTATCGAAAGCTTTACTGCTCACGTTCCAGAATTCTCCTGAAATGTCTGTAGGATGTACTGTTTGCACCGAATTTACCATTGCCTGATTGTATAACAATTGCTTTTGTGCCAGATTCATTTGCGGTGCATTTTTTTCAGCAATCTCTAAAGCTTCTGTAAGCGTTACTGTTCTTACATTCTGAGCATGAATATTAAAGCTCAGCAAACTAAACATAGTGATAACGCAAACAGATACCACAGGTTTCAGATTTGTTTTATTCTTTCTTAATCTTTCCATAAGTAAGTATAATGCGGGTAATTCAAATAAAGTGAACATAGTTGAAGTTATCAAACCTCCTATTACAACGGTGGCTAATGGTCTTTGCACTTCGGCTCCTGCACCGGTACTTAATGCCATTGGTAAAAAACCCAGTGATGCAACGCAAGCTGTCATTAATACAGGACGCATACGCTTTTCTGTACCTTCATAAATCGCTCTGAGAATATTCGGTTCTGTGAAATCAGGATAAGAATTTTTAAGACGATTTATTTCTGATATCAATACAATACCGTTTAACACCGCCACACCAAATAAAGCGATAAAGCCCACACCTGCGGAAATGCTGAATGGCATGCCACGCATCCACAAAGCTATAATACCACCGACTGTTGATAAAGGAATAGCTGCAAAAATCAGCAGGCAGTATTTTACTTTTTTAAATGCAAAGAACAACATCAGAAATATCAAAGCCAGTGCTACAGGTACTGCAATCATAAGCCTTTTAGACGCGTGATTCAGATTTTCGTACTGACCTCCGTAAGTTATTGTGTAACCAACCGGTAATTTTACTTTATCATTTACCTTTTGCTGTAGTTCATTTACAATACTTTCCACATCTCTTCCTCTAACGTTGAAACCTACGGTAATTCTGCGTTGTGCATTTTCTCTCTGTATCTGGTAAGGACCATCTTCTATTGATATATCAGCCAAAATATTAAAAGGAACCTGCTGCCCGCTTGCAGTTACTACCTGTAGATTGCCAATATTACCTACATTTTTTCTGAGACTTTCATTCATCTTCAATACTAAATCAAAACGCCGGTCTTCTTCAAACACAACACCGGCAACGCTTCCGGCATATGCAGTGCTTACAGTTTTATTCACTTCATCAACACTAACACCGTAATTAGCCAATGCCTGACGATTGTGACGTATAACAACCTGCTGCACACCGCTAACAGTTTCTACGTACAAATCTTTAGCTCCCTCTATGCTGTTGATGATATTACCGATTTTATTTGCATATTCAGAAAGAGAATCGAGGTTGGTACCAAATATTTTACAAACCACATCCTGACGGGAACCGGTCATCAACTCATTGAAGCGCATTTGCACGGGAAACTGAAAACCTACACTTAGGCCTGGGATATTCTTCAGTTCATCATTCATTTTTTCTGCCAGCTCAGGAAAACTTTCAGCGCTTGTCCATTCTTTTTTGTCTTTTAAAATCACCATCATATCCGCAGCCTCCATAGGCATGGGGTCTGTAGGCACTTCAGAAGATCCTATTTTTCCTACCACCATTACCACTTCGGGAAATTTTCTTTTTAAAAGACCTGATGCCCGTTGCACCATTTCGGTTGTATTCTCTAAAGAAGAGCCGGTAAGCGCTACCGTTGATACGGCAAAATCTCCTTCTTCCAATTGAGGTATAAACTCACCTCCTAAAGTTGACATGATGTAAAATGAAATAGCTACTACAAACACAGAAATAATTACAATAAGCTTAGGAATTTTTAATGTCCATTGTAAAACAGGCTTATACCATTGGTTTAACTTGTTTATCATCTTATCAGCAAATGTATCTTTGCTGCTGATTTTCTTATTCATCACCAATGCCGTCATCATCGGTACATAGGTTACTGAAAGAATAAATGCGCCTATCAATGCAAAGGAAACGGTTTGTGCCATTGGTCTGAACATCTTGCCTTCAATGCCTTGCAGCGTTAA
>JAEWWO010000114.1 GCA_023396345.1 Bacteroidota bacterium | reverse complement strand
GTGCAATACCGTCTGCATCTTTCACCGTTTCATATACATCGTTGCACCATTGCACTTTATCTCCGAGTTGTTTTCTGGCTTCGTCCATTGCTACGGGATCAAAAACTTTCATTTTTGCTCCGGCTTTCAGTAACGCTTCTATCAACACAAATGCAGGCGCAAAACGCACATCATCTGTATTTGGCTTGAATGATAGCCCCCAGACTGCAAATGTTTTTTCTTTTAAGTCACCATCGAAGTATTGATTTATTTTGGTAAACAACACATTTTTCTGATTATCATTGATTGCTTCTACAGCTTCGAGAATTCGTAACGTATGACCATTGTCTTTTCCTATTTTTATCAATGCCTGCACATCCTTAGGAAAACAGGAACCGCCGTAACCAATACCTGCATACAAAAATTTCTTACCTATTCTCGGGTCCGATCCAATACCTGCACGCACATGATTAATATTGGCTCCAACTTTTTCGCACAGATTTGCTATATCGTTCATAAAACTGATTCTGGTTGCGAGCATGGCATTTGCCGCGTACTTGGTCATTTCTGCTGACGGTATATCCATGTAGATGATTCTGTAACCGTTCAATAAAAACGGCTTGTAGAGCGTGTCCATTATTTCTTTGGCTTTGTCGGCATCTACACCTATAACAATTCTGTCGGGACTCATAAAGTCCTTCACAGCTGCACCTTCTTTTAAAAATTCAGGATTGGAAGCCATATCAAATTTAATGGCAGTATTTCTATTGTCCAGTTCCTGCTGAATAGCCTGTCTCACAATCTCTGAAGAACCTACTGGAACTGTACTTTTTGTAACAATAACAGAATAGTCCTGTATGTTTTGACCTATTTCCTGCGCAACATTCAGAACATATTTCATATCGGCACTGCCATCTTCATTAGGAGGTGTACCCACTGCAATAAAGACTGCACGTGCGTTTTGCAGATTGTCTTTTAAGGAAGTAGAAAAACTAAGCCTTTTGTTTTTATAATTCTTTACAACTATTTCTTCCAGTCCCGGCTCGTAAATAGGAAGGATACCTTGTTTTAATCTTTCAATTTTGTTTTCATCCACATCAATGCAACAAACCTCAACGCCTACGTCCGCAAGACAGGCTCCGGTAACCAAACCTACATATCCCGTACCAACAATTACAACTTTCATTATGCTAAAAATTTTATTATCTGCAAAAATAAACAATTTAGCCTCACCCTCAACCCCTCTCCTTAGGAGAGGGGAGTTAAGACAGATATATCAAAATAAAAAGTTTCAAAAGAGAATCCCCCTAACTCATCTATTTAGAGAAAGAAAAAGACATATATAAATAAAAGCTCTATAAATAAAGAATGCGCCACGTGGCGCATTCCTACTCATTAATTTTATGGAAGTCTATAAAAAACAGACCTTACATTTTAATTTTTCATTTTCAACTCTCCTCTATCCTCTATCATCTATCATCTATCATTTAGCCTCTATCAGCTACTTACTATTTTGCAGAATCTCTGTTCGTAGTATCCAGCCTGTTTGTGTTTTCTGCATTTATATTCATTGGCTGATTAAGCATACTTTCCATATCTGCAATACCCTGTAACATTTGTTGTGACACGGCTGCCTCATTAGAAACATATGCACCGACTTTATCGGTACCCAATGTGTTTACATAATTAATCTGTTGAGAAAAATCTTTCTTTAAAGATGCTGCAATTTTCTTAAACAGTTCTTTATCTTCCGCCAGTAATGCCGCCTGCAACATATTGAATGAAGCTCTGTTGTGCATATTATTAGTACTCACCATTCCGTAAGGCATATTTTCCTGCAACATACCTTTGTCTGCTTTCTGCAATACTTTTCTGGCTTCTTCTTTTCTACCCTGATTCGCCAGCTCTAAAGCTAACTGAGCAGCAGCAACACGTATAGAAACCAAATGTCTTCTGTTCTCTTCATCAAAATATACTCCCGGTAAGTCTGCATTACCAAATTTGAATTTGTTCATCACTATCGGATAACCTTTTTCCGCATTGATAGCATCGCCAAATTCTGTATTTTGTGGTTGTACAGGAGTAAGTCTGTAAGACATACCTTCTTTTCTCAGGAATTTTTCAAAACCTAATCCAATCTGATAAGTACTTGCATTGGTGAAATAAATCGGGCGTTTCCACTGATTAGCTGCGATAATATTTAATTGTGCCCAATCATTTTTAGCCAGATAATTTTTAGGTATATCAAACTCCATCTGTGCTAATGGTGTTTCTCCGGCATTGATTGTACCATTGGCAGTTACCACACTTGCGTCAACCGGAACGAAAACTTTTTTCACCGGGAAAGTATTGAACTGAGAACCATCCTGTGCCGTAAGCATTGTAGCCGGATTATCCACACCTGCATAATCCTTCATCATATCGTACAGATTGTAGTATCTGTCTTCAGGGAAAGCAGGATTTGGATTGTAATAAATTACATTTCTTCTGTCGCCTTCCATTTGTGCTCTTGAATAAATTACATCTATAGGAGCACTATCATTTACTTTACTGCGCAAACCATTGATGTACCAGTCAATTCCAAGTAAGCTTGTGTTGACTACCCTTATATCTCTTCGCACACCCAACACTTCCTGTGCATACCACAACGGATAAGTGTCGTTATCGCCAAAGGAGAAAAGAATGGCATTCGGCGCACAACTTTCCAGATAGTTTACTGCCAGATTAGGTGCTAAAGTTTTCTTGCTTCTGTCATGATCGTCCCATCCCTGCTGCGCCATAAGTACCGGCACGGCAAGCAGACAAACGACAAATGCTCCAGCTGTTGCCACTTTTTGACTACCGATTTTCTGAAACCATTCCCGCACTTTTAATAATCCTAATCCAATCCATATAGCAAAGGCATAGGTTGCTCCCGCAAAGGCGTAGTCACGTTCACGAGGTTCATTACCCGCCTGATTCAGATAAATAATAATGGCAAAACCTGTCATAAAGAACAGCATAAACGTAATCAACGCATCGTCTTTCTTCACTTTGAAATGATAGAACATGCCTATCAAACCCAATATTAACGGTAACAGGAAGAAAGTATTTCTTGCTTTATTATTCTTTAAGCTGTCCGGCATAACGCTCTGGTCACCATACATCAGGTTATCTATAAACGGAATACCCGTAATCCAGTTACCTCCGCGCACATCTCCGCCGCCATTGCCCTGCAAATCATTTTGTCTTCCACTGTAGTTCCATAAGAAATACCTGAGGAACATATAATAATTCTGATAACCGATATAGAATTTAATATTGTCGATAAAATTAGGTTCTCTCTCCCACTGTACCTGTCCGGTTTGCGGATTCTGATATTTACCTATGCCTAAAAAAGCTGCGTAATAATCTGCCTGTCCGCGGTCGCTGCCGTTGTTCCACACACGGGGGAAAGCCATTTTATCTTCTTTATCATACATTGCTTTACTTTTTTTACCTGTAACTATGTATTCAGGTTTAGCATTCGGATCAATGTCCGTTGCTTTAGCATACGTGTTTCCTGCATCTACATAAGTAGGCGCACCGGCAGTAAATTTCTGACCGTACAATAAAGGAAAATCACCATATTGTTCACGTCCCAGATAACCAACCAAACTCATGGGATTATCAACGTTGAACATATCTATAGAAGGATTGGCATTACTTCTGATTAAGGTAGTTAAGTAAGTACTGTAACCGATTAAGATAAAAGAGATGCTCCACAGAGAAAGGCTTAAATACTTGAAGCCTTTTTTACCTGCGTATTTTATTCCGACGTACAATGCTACAGCCA
Source organism: Bacteroidota bacterium (assembly GCA_023396345.1). GTDB lineage: Bacteria > Bacteroidota > Bacteroidia > Chitinophagales > Chitinophagaceae > Haoranjiania. Next base: position 4,527 of record JAEWWO010000114.1, on the reverse strand, counting down.
CCAATGCAAAGAAGAATCCGAAGCCCACGAAATAAGGCATACCGAAACTGTTTACAAACAATCTGTCCATAGCACCTGCAGCCTTGATAGAATACTGTATCAATCCCATTTGCACTACACCTAAGATAGCTGCACTCAATACTAAAAATATATACGCACCACCCCACAGTTCTTTATCTTTTTTGCTCCATTTTTCCACAAGGAAGAATAAACCAATTGCCGCTGCAACCAAAAAGAGAATTAACCCTGCAGGAGTAGCATCTGTACCGGAGCTTTCATTACCCATATACTGTGCAGCAGGAGCGGTAATCAATGCGCCGATAAAACCTAAAACACCGGCTGCTACCATCAACCTCAAAAACCATTTTCTTATAACTGCGTAATCAAACTCATGTCTTCTTCTGAAATAAATAACCAGTATAATAGCGGGAATGGTCAATAAATTCAACAGGTGCACACCAATTGCCAATCCCATTAAGAAGAAAATAAATATTATCCATTTGTCTGCTCCCGGCTTATCTGCCATATGCTCCCAGCGCAATATTGCCCAGAAAGTAATCGCAGTAAAGAAGGAAGACAGCGCATATACTTCACCTTCAACAGCGCTGTACCAGAAAGAATCACTGAAAGTAAATGCCAGCGCACCTATAGCTCCGGCTGCCATAATAGTCCAGATATGGTTACCTGTCATTTCTTCAAAGGGCTTGTTGCCATTGATAATTCTGCGGGCAAAGTGCGTAATGGTCCAGAAGAGGAACAAAATAGTAAACGCACTGGCTAAGGCATTCATAATGTTTACTGCTTTGGCTGCGTTCATAGGATCATCGCCAAAAAGAATAATAAAAAAGCGACCCAATAATACAAACAAAGGAGCACCCGGCGGATGCGGTATCTGCAACTTATAGGCAGTACTTACAAATTCGCCACAATCCCAAAAACTTCCACCGGCTTCAGACGTAGATACATATACAATACAGGCAATAAAAAATATTGCCCATCCAACTATATTGTTGACTTTTTTAAAACTCATCTGGTTATAATTTTTCTACAAAAAATTTTAAATAAATATGGCTTATTACAGCTAAATTATGCGCAAACCTAATTAAAAAGCAGTAAATTGAAAAACATATTTTAGTAAATGATTAATTATTGATGATTAATGATTAATTTTTATTCTTTGCAAGCACTTTTCTGCAAATAAAAATTTGTAAAAACAATAAACAATCGCCGGAGGCGATAGAATAGTTCTGCGAGGCGAGGACGCCTCGCAGAACTAAGCCTTACGTAACATAATCATTAACCATTCATTAAAAATTGCTTTCTTTCTTATTAAAATAAATTTTATGTTTTTTGTTAAAGGTTTCAGTTTATCTTTGGCATTCGAAAACAAAAATGACTATATAAAACATGTTACCTAAAATTAATCCTACATCAACACAAGCGTGGCTTCTTCTGAAAAAACATCTTAATGATCAAATGAGTAATACCAAGATCAGCGATATGTTTTCACAGGACGAGAACAGATTCAATAAATTTTCTCTTCAGTTGGGCGATATTCTTTTTGATTATTCCAAAAATCTGGTGAATGAAAAAACCATGCATCTGCTTTATTCTCTTGCAGAAGACTGTCAGGTTCCTGCCGCAATAGAAGCGATGTTTAAAGGTGATATCATCAATGAAACCGAAGGACGTGCCGTATTGCATACTGCACTTAGAAACTTTTCGGAAGATGAAGTATTGGTTGACGGAAAAGATGTGATGCCCGATGTATTTGCCGTACTGGAGCAAATGAAAAACTTTGTAGCCAAAGTGCATTCCGGAGAATGGAAAGGCTATACTGGCAAAAAAATAAAATACATTGTAAACATTGGTATAGGCGGCAGCGACTTAGGTCCTGTAATGGTTACAGAAGCACTGAAACCTTACTGGGTTGAAGGCATTGAAACTTATTTTGTAAGCAATGTTGACGGTACGCACATTGCAGAAACCTTAAAGAAAATTAATGCCGAAGAAACTTTGTTTCTGATAGCTTCCAAAACATTTACCACGCAGGAAACCATGACCAATGCGCACACAGCGAGAGACTGGTTTTTACAAACTGCGCAGGATGAGGCACATGTTGCCAAACATTTTGTGGCGTTAAGCACAAATGAAAAAGAAGTATCTAAATTCGGCATTGATACAGCCAATATGTTTGAATTCTGGGATTGGGTTGGCGGAAGATATTCTCTGTGGAGTGCCATTGGTTTATCCATTGCGCTGACCATAGGATACGACAATTTTGAAGCTTTATTAAAAGGTGCTTATAAAGTTGATGAACATTTTAAAACAGAAAAGTTTGAAAAAAATGTTCCGGTTATTATGGCGTTGTTAGGCATTTGGTATGTAAACTTTTTGAAAGCACAAACAGAAGTAATATTGCCTTACGACCAGTATTTGCACCGCTTTGCGGCTTATTTCCAGCAGGGAAATATGGAAAGCAACGGTAAAAGTGTAGACAGAAAAGGTGATGAAGTTTCCTACAAAACCGGACCGGTTATCTGGGGCGAACCGGGCACAAACGGACAGCACGCTTTTTATCAGTTAATACATCAGGGTACGTTAGTGATACCTGCAGACTTTATAGCTCCGGCAATAAGCCACAATGCTATCGGCGATCATCACGTAAAACTATTGAGCAATTTCTTTGCACAAACCGAAGCTTTAATGAACGGAAAATCGGAAGTGGAAGTAAAAGAAGAATTAAAGAAAGCAGGAAAGTCTGATGAGGAAATTAAAAAGCTCACTCCTTTTAAAGTTTTCAAAGGCAACCGTCCTACCAATTCTTTCCTGATAAAACAAATTACTCCCGAAACCTTGGGCAGCATGATTGCGTTGTACGAACACAAAATTTTTGTACAAGGGGTAATCTGGAATATTTTTAGTTTTGATCAATGGGGGGTGGAATTAGGTAAACAACTTGTCGGCAAAATTTTGCCTGAGTTGCAGGACGATGCAAGTGTAAGTTCACACGACTCATCTACCAACGGTTTGATTAATGCTTTTAAAGCAATGAGAAAATAAAATACAGAAATATTCGGGTAGGAACACGCGATGTGGCGTGTTCTTAGACTGGAAAATATTCATTACATTTGTATATCTTGTTTTCATAAATCATCTTGTATGAAAAAAATAATATTATTTGCTGTTTTTTCTATTGCTTTTTTTGCTGCCAGTGCCCAGCTAAATAATTCGGAACAATCTCAACCACGCTTGGTAAAGCCGTTGGATTCTTCTTTTTTTAATCGTCCGCAGTTTGATTACAGAGATTTGAAAAATAAAGATATCATTGCCCGTCTAACTCCCAAAAAAAATGATATCCCTGTTATAAAACCCAATCTTTCTGGAATAGTTCCCATGCCGAATGCATATAATAAAGAGAGAGATGATTCTGTAAAAATGCCAAATGCTTTTAAAGGATAAGTAAAAATGGAATAAACAAAATTCTTCTCCATCAAATCCTTAGTTTTTTAAGGTTTCCGCTTTAATTATAAAAAATGAATGCAGTAAATGTTTACCTTATTATTCGTGATGTAAACGAGCTTATCCTCTTCACAGTAAATGTTTTTGGGGCAACTGTAATAAATAAAGTGCAGCGCGAAAACGGTAGCATTTCTCATGCGGAAATTAAAATTAGAGATGCCGTTATCATGGCTACAGAGCCTTCTAACTCGCTTAATTACTTTCCGGCATCCATGTATGTGTACGTAAGCAACTGTGACGACACATTGGCAAAAGCTTTGGAAGCAGGCGCCGATATAGTGATGCAGCCCGTATCAAAGCCACATAACAACGAACGCTATTGTGCGGTGCAGGACACCAACGGCAATGTATGGTGGATAACAGGAAAGATAAAATAAAGAAAGAGTAAAGCTTTTTCAAATTTCTTTACTCTTTCTGACAATCTATTAATGATTCTGCTTTTCCTTATTTCTTTTCTTCTTTAATCAATTCTGTAACAGAATCCATTAAAGCGTGAGAGCCTTTACCATTTTTTTCGGATTAAAAACATTCCAGTTTTGCAGTATATCTTTCATTTCCTGTAAGGGCGTATTGTGCGTAGCCTTTTTTCCCCAGATGCCGCCGCCCATATCATAGGTCATGATGTTGATAAAACCAACCTGTTTGCTTACTTCGTCTGCCAATTGCTTTGAATATTTGTGGTAAGAGTGCAATGCCGTAGTCAAATACAATTTCTTGTTCATTTTTTTCTCCGCATTGTTCAACTGCTGTCTGATGTCTTTCATAAACAGGTAAAGACTTTGTAAATCAATGGTATGCTCCCAGTCAAGTTCTACACCATCGTAATTATACTTTTTCACAAACTCAGCCATCATATTTGCAAACTTCGCTCTTCTGTTATCATTGGTAGCTATTTCAACAAATTCATGTCCGGGAAATGAAACCAAAATTTTACACCCGTCATTGTGCACTTTATTTATAAGATAGGGCTCAAGCGCAATACCGTCTTTCTCTGATATTTTATAC
>JAEWWO010000113.1 GCA_023396345.1 Bacteroidota bacterium | reverse complement strand
GCTATCAGGAGCAGAAAGTTGCGGTTGTGATAGTTGTGAAAACTTTATTTTACAACGAGAAAAAATTTTTCCTGATGAAATAAAAAAATTATTTTCAGAATTAGGAATTGACTATAAAAAAGAAATTGAAATTACCGAATTTAGTATTCAAGAAAACGGGCTTCATTGTTATAACGGATGGTTTCAATACAAAGGAGATTTTGAAGGAAAAGACTGTACAGTGAATGTATCAGATGGTTATACATTTGACCTGACTAAAATTACAGAAAACTTCAGTATTGGATTTAGACACGACAATGCACTAACACCTTTGGGCAAATGTATGTGATCGATATCCGTATTCTTGCTTAAATCTATAGTAGTGAGCCATCTGTTTTACGGTGTAGATTCAGAAGTACTTGCTGAATATCTTAAACGCGTTAATGAAGCAGGAACAATGAGTTCATTTACATAGTTTGAATTCATTTCCAGCGTTTGCAGTTTAGAAAGCATAGACAAATCCAACTTCCCGGTAAGTACATTGGAAGTAAGTTTTATTTCTTCTGCCTCCGTAAAAAACTGAATACGATCCAGACTAGCAATTTTTTCTCTTGCTGTTGCCACGCCTTCTGTTTCTAGATTGCCCATACGGGTATTGTCTTTTACCAGATAAACAACTTTTGCAGTAGCAGCTATTTTTTTGTAATTATTCTCTTTCCATCTTGCAAAAAAGCAGTTCCATAGGGAAGCTTATTTACATCATCAGCCGGAAGATTGGTATTTCTGATAAGATAATCTCCAAAAGCAGCATCTGTAATTTCGTAGAAATCTTCTTCAATTGGCTCTTCTCCGTCTGCCACAGTGACATCTTTTGTGGTGCATGCAAACAATATGATAAAAGCACTTAGAAGAAGAAAGATATTTATTTTTTCATGAAAATAAATTTTAGATTAAAAACTAATGTCTGTAAACTTAAAAATCAGGGATTAATAAACCGATTAATACATTAACATAAATCAAATTAACGTCTTTTATTATAAAATATTTAACATTTAAAACAATTTACGACCCTATTGTATTAAATTATTATTTTATACAGGCAATAAAATATGAATGACAAAAAGGCATTCATTTATTGTTTGAACAATAAGTACAAGAGTAAAATACTTGCTATGTTTTATATGAAGTAAAAGACAAGGACATCTTTTAAGCGCGACCAAAGACTCAGATATGCAATAAATGTTAAGAAAGGAATGTGTAGTAGTCTAGGAAGTTGTGTAGGATATGATAAATCTTCTCAACCTATTCCTCATTTAATAAACCTATAATTAAAAAATATCTTATCAGATTATATAGTATTTTAAATTTACAATAGTAATTAACTCATGTTCCGGTGAAAATATTTTCTATTTCCCAAAAGGAAGGTTTAAGATCCAGTATTTACAAGACTTTCAAAGCTAGATTTTTAAATCTGCTTCATTATTTTCTTTTCTTCTCCCTCTCCTTCCACATTTGGTTAAATGTTTTCCTTGAGAAATCTAAATCACCGTGATATTCTTTCCAGGGCTTGAACATTCTGTTTACAAAACTGTTTTTTATTTTTCCATTTCCCTGATTATATAAGCCTCTGCGCAGCGTGGCAAATTTCCAGATTTTCCAAACCGCTTTTTCCTGAAAATAGGTATATCCTTCCTCCACAGACTCTGCTCTGTTGTGCAGTAATAGTTCATGCAAATTGATTCTTACCGGACACACTTCAGTACAATTGGCGCAGAGCGAAGAAGCAAAACTAAGATGTTTAAACTCTTTCATTCCCTTTAAATGTGGCGTAATCACACTTCCGATAGGTCCGCTGTATGTAGTTTCGTAAGAATGTCCGCCAATATTTTTATACACCGGACAGGCGTTTAAGCAGGCTCCACATCTTATGCAATATAAAGCTTCTCTTACTTTATCGTTTGCCAACAGATTGGTTCTGCCATTGTCCAGCAAAATCACATACATTTCTATCGGACCGTCCGTTTCTCCGCTTTGTTTGGGTCCGGAAAGTAAGGAATTATAAGCAGTTACTCTTTGTCCCGTTCCAAACGTGGAAAGCATGGGCCAAAACAGTTCCAGATCTTTTATAGATGGAATTACTTTTTCAATGCCTGCTACCACAATCAGCGTTTTAGGAAAAGAAGCAGACAATCTTGCATTACCTTCATTCTCTGTAACTGCGATGCTGCCTGTATCTGCAACTATAAAATTAGCCCCCGTTAGTCCCACTTCTGCCTCAACAAATTTATTTCTCAGCACCGAACGGGCAACTAATGTAAGCTCTTCGGGCGGTAAGTTTTTTTCTACGCCCAGTTTTTCGGTGAACAAATCGGCAATCTCCTCTTTGCTTTTGTGCATAGCCGGTGTTACAATATGATAAGGTGGTTCATCATCCAATTGCTGAATATATTCACCTAAATCTGTTTCCACACTTTCAATACCCTGCTCTTCCAGAAATTTATTCAAATGCAATTCTTCGGTTACCATGCTCTTGCTTTTCACCAGTGTTTTGCAGTTTTTTTCTTTACATATTTTCCCAATTTCCTGCAGAGCTTCCTGTGCATCTTCTGCCCATATTACTTTTGCACCGCTATCTGTGATATTTTTTTCGAACGCTAAGAGTGTTTCATCGAGTGTTTCTATAGCCTGCCATTTAAGATTTTTCATCATCATTCGGGCAGTTTCCACATCATCAAACTGAGGCTTGCCGTTGGTTACAGCAGCGTTGTATTTTCCAATATTAAAATTGATGGTATTTCTGTGAGAAAGGTCGAATGCCTTTTGTTTTCCCTTTGCTATAAAAGATGCGGCAGTATTTTCCATACCCAAATGTAGCTATTTTCTGCGATAATTATTTTACAAAATTGCCCTGACGCCTACTCTGCCCACATGTATGGTTTTGGTTTCTGCCGGTCTTCTGCCTTCGTAGCGTACTGTGAGTTCCAGATATTTCATAATGCGCTTAGTAGCATCCAGCGTCCAAAGATAGTTGTGCCCGGGCAATAATCCCTGCATCATGGTGTAACCTACGGTGGAATTGGCTTCGCCGAAGAAATCAATTTGATTGTACGAAAATCTTCCGGTAAGACTTGTATTGGAAAATGCATTGTATTTTGCTTCTGCACTAAACAAATTACTTTTATACATTTCTCCGCCAAATTGTTGTGCATTCGTCATAGAAGCATACTGATAGTTTGTTGTCAGTCGGAATTTAGTCTGAATAAAATAAATCAGTGAAGGTGAAAACGACAACGTGTTGAGCTGATAATTTCGGTTATTAAAGAATGGCGTAAGCAGGTTATTTTGCCCGAACTTTTGCTGTAACTCTACCGTGTAATTACTTGCTATGTTTACTTTAGCTTTAAATATCCAGTCTTTCAGTTCCCTGCTTTCAGAGCCGTAGGTCATCAGTGCTTTACCAAAATTTACGTATCGGCTGATATCAATGCCCCATATTCTTCCCATTCTGTTGATGGAAAGTGTATTATTGAAAATATAATTCAGATTTAATAAGGATGTATCAGAAATATTTCCCTGAAAAGGCGAAAATTCTATATTGCGTTCTGCTAAGCTCTTTTTATTGGTTTGTAAGGATGATTGCAGATTTACCTTGCTCAAAAGCACCGCCCATTTGTCTTTATTGTTATTTAAATAAGCATAAGGATCCAGCACAATATTGTAATTGAGCTGCACATAATTAGCTTTTACAAATTCATTGGTAGGCGTAAAAATCTTGATGTATTTAGCTTCGTCCGTGAATACGGCGGTTTCAAATTCATTTAACTGCGCCACACCGTCTTCATTATAATCTTTCCAGGTGTATTGTCCCTGACCGGCAGGCACTTCTATATATGTGTAAGCTCTTTTCTGCTCCTGACCCGAACCCGTTTCATACAAAAAACTTCCGGTAAGCATTCCTTTCCATTCATTTACATTGTATTCTGCTCTGCCAAGAAAGGAATTTTCAGGGCGTAAAAAAGTGAAATAATCGGTATTATAGGTTTGTAATTGTCTGTAAGTAGCAGAAAGGCGGAAGGTGTGTCGCAGATTTTTCATCAACTCAGCCTGAAAATTTATGTTCTGACTACGGTCTGTTTGCTCCAGTTCTTTGCCTCTGGGAAGTTTATTGCTACGGGTGAAGTAAGTAAGAGAGAATTTACTCAATGCGCTTCTGTCCGTACGAATATAGGCGGAAATATCTTCAATTGAAAAACTGTTAGCGGTTAGTGAATCTGTACTATTATTTCTTAACTGATTGTTTTCTAAAATATAATTAGCTCCTACTTCAATATTTTTAAGTAGAGAAAATTGTTTGGAAATCTCTATTTTTGGACGGAAGAAAAAACCTTTGTTCCATGCATCTTCTATATTTGTATGGCTAACAAATTCATGTGTTTTCCAGCCGTTTTTTGTAGTCAATCTGTGCTGTAGCGTATTTCTGAAGCCTTTAAAGTTATCACTTCTTCTGTACGATTCCAGTTGATAATCAATATAGTTATCAGGATTTGTTTTCATTCCCAGTTTCCAGCTTAACAGATTCTCGTCAGCATTGGGCATAAATAAAGTCATTCCCCAATCTCTGAAAAATTCAACAGCACGCAAGCGCTCAACCGGTTGATAATCGGCTTCTACTCTTTCTGCTACGAATTGTGTATATAATTCTCGCTTTTTATCATTCCGGGCAGAAAAAATATGCTTTTTATCAAACTGAATTTTTCCGGCAAAACCATGGTCATTTTGTTTGTCGATACTTGAAAA
>JAEWWO010000060.1 GCA_023396345.1 Bacteroidota bacterium | reverse complement strand
ACAACTGATTGCTTTCGCAGTTAGGGTAGCGATGATCTACTAATGAGTGATTATCTATTAATTGCCCGTCGCCCGCCAGATACAGACCATACATATGTGTTTCTGTATTTTTTCCATCGAGCACAACATTCAGATTATTACGTACAATATCTGCTTCCGGAATGGTAATAGTGTAGTTGTCGTAATGACTGTCCTGCTGCTGTGTTACCTGCACATGTTTTACAAAACGTTGTCCTTTTTTATTTTTCTGAAAAATAGCATGGCTGCATCTTGCATTGCTTTCTACATGAATTTCCGTAACACTGTTTACAAAATATTTGTGGTCATCAAGACAAATAAATGATTCTATAATTTCGGCTTTGGAATCATTCTCCAGATAAATAATATTTCTTGGCTGAATAAGTGTATCTGCTTCACCGGAATAGATATGCATTATTTCGATAGGCTTATCCAGATAACATCCTTTTTTGATATCGAAGAAATAGCCACTTTTGAAATAAGCTGTATTCAATGCTGCAAAAGGAAATTGTTCAACAGGCAACTGATGGTTAATTTTTTCTACAAAACTTTCATCGGCAAGCATGTCTTTTGTCTGATGAATAAAGAATTTATCGTCTGACGGCAAAGTAGAGTAGGAGTAATCAATATTTCCGTTTACAATTACCAGTCTGTATGCTTCCAAATCCTTTATTGACAAGGCTTTGATGCCTTCTTCAATTTTTTCTTTTGTAATTTCTACAGAAAGAGTGGTTTGATAATTTTCATTTACATAAGGTTGAATATTGGTAAATCTCCATTCTTCATTCTTTACTGTAGGGAAATTACTTTCTTTGAATATATCAAATGCTGATTGCCTCAAAGCCTCAAGGGACGGAGCTTCTACGGTTTCTCTGATTTCAAAATTATCAATTAATGATTCGTATAAAGACATTTTTTTTAATTAATATTTAATAAGGAATAGTGAATAACTGACGATGTGTTTTTGTACTTTTTTAAAAAGAATTATTTCACTATTTAATCAGCCAGTCATAGCCTTTTTCTTCCAGTTCCAGAGCCAGGTCTTTATTTCCTGATTTAATAATTTGTCCGTTGTATAATACATGTACAAAATCCGGAACAATATAATCGAGCAATCGCTGATAGTGTGTTATCAGCACAAATGCATTTTTATCGGAGCGCAGTTTGTTTACGCCGTTGGCAACAATACGTAAGGCATCAATGTCAAGACCTGAATCAGTTTCATCCAGAATAGATAATTTTGGTTCAAGCATTGCCAGTTGAAATATTTCATTACGCTTTTTCTCACCGCCAGAAAAACCTTCATTTAAAGAACGGTTTACCAGCTTGGCATCAAACTCAACCAGTTGTTGTTTTTCTTTGCTGAGTTTCAGAAAAGACTTTGCATCCAACGCTTCTTCTCCGCGGTAATTACGAATTTCGTTGATAGCAGTTCTTAAAAAATTAATATTGGAAACTCCCGGTATTTCTACAGGATATTGAAAAGCCAGAAATACGCCTTCTCTTGCTCTGTCTTCGGGAGATAAATCAAGCAGATCTTTACCATCGAGTAAAACCTCACCTTCGGTAACTTCAAAATTTTCTCTTCCTGCCAGTACCGATGCCAGAGAACTTTTTCCTGATCCGTTGGGTCCCATAATGGCATGCACTTCACCGGCATTCACTTCAAGGTTGATACCTTTTAAAATTTTTTTATCCTCTACCTGAGCGTGTAAATTTTTTATAGATAACATATGATTTTTAAATTTATTCCAAATTTCAAATTGCAGATTGCAAATTCTATTTTTTTATTTTGATTGATAATTTTTTAGATAATTAATAAAATCGGATAGTTGTTTATTTGCTGGTTAACATTTTCCACTTTCCATTTTCACTTTTCAATTATCCCACACTTCCTTCGAGCGTAAGACTTAGTAATTTTTGTGCTTCTACAGCAAATTCCATTGGCAGTTGATTAAGCACTTCCTTGGCATATCCGTTTACAATCAATGCCACAGCCTGTTCTGTATCAATACCTCTTTGGTTAAGATAGAAAATCTGATCTTCACCAATCTTAGATGTAGTAGCTTCATGCTCTACCATAGCTGTATTGTTTTTGCTTTCTATGTATGGGAACGTGTGTGCGCCGCATCTGTCGCCGATCAACAAAGAATCGCATTGTGTAAAGTTTCTGGCAAATGCAGCGTTTTTTCCCATTGTTACCAAACCACGATAAGAGTTTTGTCCCTGTCCGGCTGAGATACCTTTAGAAATAATGCGGCTTTTGGTGTTTTTGCCCAGATGTATCATTTTGGTACCGGTGTCGGCAATCTGATAATTTTTTGTAACGGCAACAGAGTAAAATTCTCCTACAGAATTATCGCCCTGCAAAATTACAGATGGATATTTCCAGGTGATGGATGAACCTGTTTCAACCTGCGTCCAGGAAATTTTGCTGTTGGCTCCGCGACAGGCACCACGCTTGGTTACAAAGTTGTAGATACCTCCTTTGCCTTCTTTATCGCCGGGATACCAGTTCTGCACGGTAGAATATTTTATCTCTGCATTTTCCATAGCTATTAGTTCCACAACAGCGGCGTGCAGTTGATTGTCATCGCGCTGAGGTGCTGTACAGCCTTCCAGATAACTTACATAGCTGCCTTCGTCAGCAATGATAAGTGTGCGTTCAAACTGTCCGGTATTCATAGTGTTGATGCGGAAATAAGTAGATAATTCCATAGGGCAACGAACGCCTTTTGGAATATAAACAAATGATCCGTCGGAGAAAACAGCCGAGTTTAGCGCAGCGAAAATATTATCGGTTTGCGGTACCACAGAGCTTAAATATTTTTGTACCAGTTCAGGATGGTTTTTGATGGCTTCGCTGATGGGGCAAAAGATAATGCCATGTTTTTTTAGTTCTTCCTGATAAGTAGTTTTTACCGATACACTGTCGAACACCGCATCTACCGCCACTTTCGGGCGATCTTCTTCTGATTCTTTTACGCCTGCGAGTATTTTCCTTTCGTTTAATGGGATGCCCAGTTTCTCGAAAGTTTCCAGTAACTCGGGATCTACTTCGTCCAGACTGTCATATTTAGCTTTGTTTTTAGGAGCTGCGTAGTAGGAGATACCCTGAAAGTCAACTTCCGGCATTTCAAAATTTTGCCATTTGGGCATAGATAGTTTATTGAAAGCTTCGTATGCTTTCAGTCGCCAGTCGAGCATCCACTGTGGTTCTTCTTTTTTAGCCGAAAGAAAACGAATCACTTCTTCGTTCAATCCGGGAGGAAGAACATCCATGTCTATATCGGTAGTAAAGCCATATTCGTATTCTTTACTCGTAATCTCATCTAATAATATATCGTCTTTATCTGCCACTTTTTATTTGTGATTTATAATTTTTTATGATGTGTAAATCTGCCATTTAAAATCTGTAATCTGAAACTTGCAATTTGTAATCTGTAATTTGTAGTTTGTAATTTTCTTATACAGCAAAGCTTTCGCCACAGCTACAGGTGCGGGAAGCATTTGGATTGTTGAAAAATAATCCTTTACCGTTTAACCCTCCTGTGTAGTCAAGCTCGGTGCCAAACAGATAAAGCAGACTTTTTCTGTCAACGACTACTTTAATGCCTTTATCTTCATAGGTTTCGTCGTCAGGTTTTTGTTCCGCGTCAAAGTCGAGCTGATATTCCAAACCCGAGCAGCCGCCACCTTTTACACCAACGCGCACAAAAGTGGTGTCAGTATTGAGTTGCTTGTCATGCATGAGTTTGGCAATATACTCTTTTGCAGCCTCAGAAACAGTTATCATAGTTATTAGTTGGTTAATAAAAATGTGCATTTATCCTGCACATTGCTGATTTGGGGGCAAATTTACAAATTGTTGCTCACTTGTCCATATTAGTACTATAATAAATTTGTCAGAAAAAGTTTTTAAACAGAGGAGAGAGGAGAGGAAAGATGAGAGATGATAGATGAAAGTTGAAAATGGAAAGTTGAATAGTTATTTTCTCATTGTCATTTTGATGCCGATTGCTATCCGTATGAAAAATCTAACTCATAGATGATAGATGATAGATGAAAGTTGAAAATGATTTTCTCTGTTGAGCATACCAATATCTATCGGCACGAACCTTTATCAGCGAAGATAAGTATATTTGTCAATAGCTGATTATTGAGAATGAAAATCGTAAAATTAAAAATGCGCTATTTTAATAATCTGCAATTTGCAATCTGCAATTTGTAATTATTATTGAATGACTTCAGCATTTATTTTTCCAATTCATAGGTAAGTGTTGGTCCGTCACAAGCTCCCCAACTGCCAATAAGTTCTTTGTTCTCAAAAGTTAGTACTTCTGTTGTGCCATCACAGCTTTCGCTTAATTCATTATTTACAGTCGGATAGTTAAGACTAATCTTTCTTGGTCCGAAATATTTT
>JAEWWO010000395.1 GCA_023396345.1 Bacteroidota bacterium | reverse complement strand
GCAACGGACTTACCAGCGCCAGGCACGATGTATTGAAAAAAACATATGCGGAAAAATATCCGGAGACTTTTGAAACATCCCTTGACGAAGAGGTTGTGTATATAGGAAAACAATCACTTACAGATGTATTGAACATCGAAAACTTTGGTGAAATAAAAGTAGGAAAGCTGTTGCTCTCTCCTACCCGTACTTATGCTCCTTTAATGAAACGCTTGCTTGACGGGCATTTCAGCAACATATACGGCGTAATACATTGCAGCGGTGGCGGACAAACCAAATGCATGAAGTATCTTCCAAAACCTTTGCGTGTAGTAAAAGATAATTTATTTGAGGCACCGCCGATTTTTAAACTTATACAAAAAAACTCAGGTGCCGACTACAGAGAAATGTATCAGGTATTCAATATGGGGCATAGACTGGAAATTTTCACCAATGAAAACGCAGCCCAATATATGATTACCATAGCCGAAGAGTTAGGCATTGAAGCAAAGATAATCGGCTATACAGAAGCATCCGAGAAAAAAGAGCTGATAATAAAATTACCTGAAGAAGAAATTATTTACGGATAAAATATTTCTTTTAATGTATGGTGATGACACCATATATTAAAAATAAAACAGGCGGTGCGATTTAAAAATCGTACCGCCTGTTTTTTGTATAAAGAAATTTTTTTATCTTTTTCCGAACATACCAATAATATCGTCAAGGTAGCTGCCGTCTCTGTCCTTGTCAAGGAAGCCGCCCACCATATCCATCAAACCACCGCCACCGCTGCTTCTGGTTGCGCCGCCGCCTGCTAACTGGCCTAAGATATCAGTCAATCCACCGCTACCTGCATTTGGAGCCTGCTGTTGTTTCTGACGACCTACATATGCCATCACAACCGGAGCCAGCATAGCAATCAATGGTCCTATTTTTTCCATGCTGATGCCTGACTTCTGAGAAATACCTGCTTCCACATTTTGTTTTTGTCCGCCAAAAATATGCTCCAGAATTCCGTTACCGTCCTGTACCACTTCCTGCGTGTTTGATTCCAGTACACCAAGGTTATCTAATAATCCCCCACTGTGTTTGTTCAATGCCTGATTCAGGCTTTCTGCTCCCTGTTGAGATTGCGCATTTCTTGCCAAACCTCCCAGTATTACTGGTATGGCAGCACTCATAGCTGTAGAAGCCTGACCTTTGTCAACACCTAACTTATTGGTTACACTATTTAGTACCGATGCGCCGATGGGGCTGTTGATTAAATCTGAAATGTTCATGATTTTTAGTTTTTTAGTTATTAAAATTAATCATTAATAGCATTCAATGCATCATAATCTTTATATTGAGCAATAAGTTTTCTCAATTGTTTTTTCAGACGCTTTTGAATGCTACTGTATTTTTTATCGTTGATAAGATTGGTTACTTCTCCGGGATCATTTTTCAAATCGTACAATTCCCATGATTTCTCGGGTTTATAATATCTAACTAATTTATATCTTTTATCTCTTACACCATAATGCGGATAAGTATTATGTTCATTGGGATATTCAAAATAATGATAATAAAGCAGATCTCTGAATTTCACTTCTCTCTTACTTTTCAACACAGGCATCATAGATTTTCCCTGCATATCTTTTGGAACAGCTACGCCTGCATATTGCAAAAGCGTAGGTGCAAAATCAAGATTCATTACCAGTTCTTTCTTTCTGGTTTCAGGAGCTACAACGCCCGGATAGCGCACAATCAGCGGCGTTTTAAAAGATTCTTCATAAATAAATCTTTTATCGAACCAGCCATGTTCGCCTAAATAAAATCCCTGATCGGAAGTGTAAATAACCAATGTATTTTCGCGCAAACCATTGTCATCTATATAGTCTATAATTTTACCAATATTTCTGTCGAGCGAAAATGCAGTTTGCAGATAATCCTGCATGTAGCGTTGAAACTTCCATTCCGTAAGCGCATTGCCTGTAAGGTTTTTTTCTTTTAAATCCTTTTCTATTGCTAAGTAATGGGCATCATACTTTGCACGCTGTTCTTTGTTTAATCTACCGGCTCCTGCATGGGAGAAATTTTTACCCTCACTCATTTTTAAGTCGTAGCCCATTTGCATGGATTCTCTGATGTTCATGTTCTGCAATTCCGCAGGTTTGCGATTGGTGAAAGCATCGTAAAAATTATCGGGCAAAGGAAAAATAATATCTTTAAACAAATCAAAATCGGTTGTATCCGGCGTCCAGTTTCTGTGTGCAGCTTTTTCCCCAACTACCAGACAGAAAGGTTTTGATTTATCTCTTTTATTCAGATAATCAATAGTGAGGTCAGTGATAATATTGGTAACATAGCCTTCATATTTCTCTCTTTTCTCCTGCATATTTATAAACTCAGGATTGTAGTATTCTCCCTGTCCGGGTAAGATTTTAAAATAACCTATTCCCTGCGGCATGGTTACCAGATGCCATTTTCCAATCCAGGCGGTCTGATATCCGGCATTGGTCAAATCTCTCATAAAATGCGGCTGAGAACCATCGAAGGTGGAAAAATTATCTCTGAAACCATTGATATGACTGTATTTGCCCGTAAGAAAAACAGCACGGCTGGGTCCGCAGATGGAATTGGTAACAAAAGCATTTTCAAATACAGCACCCTGACTTGCCAGTTTGTCTAACTGTGGCGAAGCATTGAACTTTGCTCCATAAGCCCCGATTGACTGATAGGCGTGATCATCTGATATAATTACCAAAATATTTTTATGATTGTTCTGGGCGTGTAACTGCACAGTAAAAATCATTAATAAAAACGATAAGATAATTTTTTGCATTCCCGTTGATTATTAGTTCATTATTTTTACGGTTAACTCTTTCAGCAATTCAGAATCTGACGTACCAGTGTCGTTGATTCCAACGCTTCTGAGATTATAATCGTGTAAATATAATAAAATATATTCAACCTTTTGATAAGAATAATTTTTCATGGCAGCGGTATAATCTTTTGCCACAAACGGCGGTATACCCAGTCCTGAAGCAATAGCTCTTTCATCGGAGGTGTGTAAAGAATAAGCAACAGCTACTTTACTGAAAAAGCTGTATAGATTGGGCAAAATCATTTGTATAGAAGCCGCTTTGGGGTTGGCTGCAAAGTATTGAATGATTCTGATGGCTTTAGGAAAATCCTTGTATGCTACGGCTTTCTGCAATTCAAAACCATTAAAATCTTTACTGATGCCTACGTAAGTTTCAATATCTTCGCCGGTAATATTTTTTCTTTCTTTAAGATTGATAATCAGCTTATCCACTTCATTTTCTATACGGGACAAGTCATTGCCGATATGGTCAATCATCAGCATTAATGCCTTCTGATCAATGGTGAGACCTTTTGCAGCCAGCATACCGGTTGTCCAGCCGGGCAATTCATTATCGTATAATTTTTTGGTAGTAAGCACTTCTCCTTTTGCCTTGACTGTTTTAGCAAATTTGGTTCTGGCATCCAGTTTTTTATCTTTATAGGCAATCACCAGAATAGTGCTGGGTTGAGGTTCCGTTACATAGCTTTCCAGTTGTTCTATTTGTTTCAGGTTTTGAGCTTCTTTTACAATCACTACCTGCTTTTCACCAAACATAGGATAGGTTCTGCATACACTTCTCAAATCTGTAACATTAGCATCTTTGCCATACATAACCTGCAGGTTAAACTGCGCTTCCGATTCGCTGAGTATCTGCGTTTCAGCGTAATCCACTATTTTATCAATAAAATAAGATTCTTCACCCTCAAGCCAGTAAACAGGTTTAAAGTTTCCTTTTTTCCAATCATTGATAATTTTTTCTGCAGACATGTAGCAAATGTAAGCAGTTCTGCGTAAAATAAAATAGAGAGACTTAGCAAAGCTTAGATTTACTTATTATTTGTTAAATATTTTAGTGCGTTGAATTTTTCGAATTTTGAAATATCTAATTCTTTATATCTTTACAATTGCAAAATGCTGCTAAGAAGAACCATACAAATTTCGATATTCTCTGCCTGCCTGTTATTTTCTGTAAAAGACAGCAAAGCGCAACGCGTAGGCCATGGCATCTACGACACTATTGTTGTGTATGCAGAGATATTGCCTAACGGAGATACTATACCACTTAGTTATCTTCCGGACTTTTATGCATTTGCAAAACTTACCGGCTACTGGAAAGAATATTATAAGGAATGGAAAAGATTGAAAAATGCTGTGTATGTTACTTACCCGTATGCACTTAAAGCTGCTGGAGTTATCAATGACA